>CAZBIT010000286.1:0-4047 GCA_964491835.1 uncultured bacterium | reverse complement strand
CAAACCGAATAATACTATTTGGTTCAAGAACAAGACAAAAATTTAGCAGAAATACTGATTTTGATTTAGCAGTGGATAATGAAGAGAAAGTTAATATAAGATTGGAAAGAAAGATAAAGGAAAAAATTGAGGGAATATCGGGTCTTTATAAAGTTGATATTATATTTTTAAATTCTGTTGACCAAGAATTCAAAGAGATAATTTTGAAAACAAGAAGAAGAATATATGAGAGAAATTCTTGAATATGCTATTCAAAAACTTGAAAATGCTTATTTAAAATTAAAAGAAGGTGTCCTATCAGCAAAAGATGAACTTGATAAAGATGGTGTTCATTTGATAAATTATTTAATTTTATAATTTGATTTTAATAAAAATTTTAATTATTTTTATAGTTAAAAAATTTTATAATAATAAAAATAAATTAAAAAATATTTTATGGAAGAAATTCAGGAGTATCGAGAAAATCTTTTAGAACTGCTTGCAGTAAAGTCAGTTTCTTTTGGTCACTTCGTATTGAC
Source organism: uncultured bacterium (assembly GCA_964491835.1). Taxonomy (GTDB): domain Bacteria; phylum SM23-31; class SM23-31; order JAUVVT01; family JAUVVT01; genus CAZBIT01. The sequence goes on along the minus strand of CAZBIT010000286.1, from coordinate 3,529 downwards.
ATCTGGGAAAACGAGTGATTATTATATTGACTGTAAAAGAGTAACGAGAAACTCCGAAGGGAAATTTCTCGTTGGGAACGTCTTTTTTAATGAGATATCGAAATTCGACCCGAGTATTGATGGAATTGGCGGTATGACGATGGGTGCTGATCCTATATGTGATGCTGTTAGCCTCATAAGTTATATGAATAATCATCCGATTGAAACAGCCATAGTAAGAAAAGAACCCAAAGGGCATGGAACAAAGAGGGACATAGAAGGAAACATTGAGGACATTTCAAAAATTATAGTGGTTGATGACGTAATTACAACAGGTGGTTCAACTATAAAGGCAATAGAAGTTATTTCAAAATATCCTAATGTGAAGATTGCAGGTGTAATGGTTCTTGTTGATAGAGAAGAAGGGGGAAGAGAAACCATCGAAAAAATGGGTTATAAAGTTATTTCTATTTTCAAAAAAGGGGAACTGATTGATTGTGCAAAAAGTAAAAAAACATGAAATTTCACCCCCTAAATATCAAGATTTTTTTTATTTTGTCGATAGATTTATTATAAATCTATTATTCTATATAATTTATTTAACTTGATTAATAAGTTAAAATAAGTTGGAATCATTTTATGGCGGAATTTGAAGAGGCAAAATTTAATAATTTAGACAAACAAAAGGTTGAAATTACAATAAGCGATACGAAGAGTTCTCTTGGTGATGTTTATCTTCCCGTATCTATAGAACTTGCAAGAACACAACTATTTATAAAAGAAGTATTAGAACTTGAAGTGGGTTCAATTATTGAATTTGATAAATTAGCAGGAGAGACAGTGGATTTGCTTGTGAATGATAAGAAGTTTGCTGAAGGTGAAGTGGTTGTCATAGATGAACACTTTGGTATAAGAATAACAAATCTTGTCTCGACTATTGATGTAGAGCTTGAATCAAGATAAGTATCTAATTTTTAACCAATCAAGATAAAATATTACTTTAAGTCCTTCACTTTTAACTGGATAGATTTTTTCCCGCACCATTCATTTTCATCTATAGAAAATGCCATATCCAAGTTTTTAGTTCCTAATTCAATACGGTATTTTAAATCACCCATACCAAATCCTATAGCATCAAAGACAATATAATTATCTCTTACTTTAAATTTAAGATGATTGTTTGCCAAAATTTTTGGCTCTCCAACGACTTGGAGATTTCTTGCTGCAAAAAGTGGCTTTTCATTTTCAGTTCCGTAAGGTTCAAGATATTTTAAAAATCTCACAATTTCATCGTTTATATCATCAAGAACAAAATATCCATCTATTTTTAGTTTTGGATTAAGTGTATCATAAGATAATTCACTACTTGCAACTTCTTCAAATGAATTCATAAATTTGTCTATATTTTCTTCTTTAATTGTAAGTCCAGCAGCAAGTTTATGACCTCCAAATTCTATTATACTTTCTGAGCATTTTTTCAAAGCGGAATAAATATCAAATTCTGGTATTGAACGAGCTGAGCCCTTTCCAAATCCATCACTAAGTGAAATCAATATGGTTGGTCTATAAAATTTATCCATAATCCTTGATGCGCATATTCCTATTACACCGGGATGCCAGTTCTCTTTTGCAAGAACGATGGTGTAATTTCTTTTGGGGTCAAATTTTTTGTCAATGATTTCCAGAGCTTCTTTTAAAATATCGTTATCAATATTTCTTCTCTCTCGATTTTGTGTTTCTAAAACGTAAGCGATTTTTAATGCTTCATCGATATCCTCAGTGATAAGAAGTTGCACTCCCTTTTCAGCATTACCAAGCCTTCCCCCTGCATTGATTCTTGGAGCAATTCCATAGATGATATTCCAAGTTGTAATTTCACAATTAATCATTCCAGCCGCTTCAAGAAGGATTTTTACCCCGAGTGACGGGGTGCTATTGATTTTCTCAAGTCCTTTTTTTACGATAAATCTATTTTCTCCCAGCATCGGGACAATATCTGCAGTTGTTCCTATGGCGACTATATCAATGTATTTTAATGCCTCATCAGGGTCAGAACCTGACTTCTGCAAAATTCCCTGAATTAATTTAAATACGACTCCAACTCCTGCAAGTTCTTTAAAAGGATAGTTATCATCTTTTTGTTTGGGATTTAAAATAGCGAACGCATTGGGTAATCTTTCGGAAGGTTCGTGATGGTCACATATGATAAAATCAATGTTATTTAATTTTGCAAAAGAAACTTCATCAATATTTGTTATTCCACAATCAACAGATATAATAAGGGATGCTCCTCTATTTATTCCTTCATTAATTCCATTTATTGAAACGCCATAGCCCTCTTTTATCCGTTCTGGAATGTAAAATGAAACTTCACTACCCATTTTTTTCAAGAACATATACAAAACAGCAGTTGCAGTAACTCCATCAACATCATAATCTCCAAAAATCATAATCTTTTCATTTCTTTTTACTGCATTTATTATTCTTTCAACCGCTGTATCCATTCCTTTCATTAAAAAAGGATTATGGAGTGAACTTATTGATGGTTTTAAGAAAGAAAAGGCATCATTGTAAGTTTCTATTCCTCTATTTAATAAGATGATTGCAACAATCTCAGGAACTTGAAGTTTTTCTGAAAACTCCTTAATTCTGTTAATATCTAAATTTTTTCTTGAAATCCATTGTAATTCCATTTTCTAAATACTTTGTGCATTTATATAATTTACATAAAAAAACCACCAATCGGTGGTTTATATAATATTTCTTAAATTTAAATAAAATAATTGATAAAATCAATTACATTTTCTATTTCCACGGAACAAACGTCAAACCAAATTTTAAAGTATAATTAAACCAATCTTCTTTTTTCAGTGTTGGTGTTTTTTGATATCTCCAATCAAAATTAACAGTTCCATTTAAATTTTTAGTTAAAGGAGTGCTTATTGAACTCAAAAAATCATAAATGGGTTGTTTATTATCTTTTATATTTCTTGGTGTAATTGTCTTGAAGTTCTGACTTATATTAAAATTTGAAATCTTCTTTTTATTACTTAAATTAAAGGTTACAACATCGTATTTATAAACTTCTGTTTCTGAGACCTTTCCCCATTTATAACCATACCCAATATCTAATTTGAGGTCAAACGGCAATTTTCTTCCCATCCCTCCTGCCAAAACCTTCCAGTTAAGTCTCGTCGGCTGGTCTGACGAATAACAATATTCAATAAAGGGGTCTTTTTCCTTTAAATTCAAAGCATACAATTTATAATTAAATTCTAACCTATGAATTTTAAGCTTCATACTTCTATTGTCATCTTGCTGTCCAAAAATATCGTAGGTGATTGATATTTTATCTTTAAAGTTCGTCCATTCCTTCTCTGAATTTATTCGGAGGGTATTTGCCCTCGTTTTATCCGTAAGAATAAATATCTCTTCTATCTTAAAACCTCTCCTTTTCTTTGCAGGTGTATTTTCGACTTTATTATTTTCTGTAACATTCTTGATTGCATCCGTTTTATCTTTTGTCTCTTTTTTATCGATTTCATTTGTG
>CAZBIT010000285.1:0-4050 GCA_964491835.1 uncultured bacterium | reverse complement strand
AGTTCTTCTCGCGAATAGCCCACAGAGCGACAGAAAGTATCGTTAGCATCAATGTAGCGCGCGTCCTGGCTTAAGCAGACCATCGTCTCGACTGCATTATCGAGTGCAAACCGAGTAAAATGCAGCGCCTCCTCCGCCCGCTTGCGTTCTGTAATATCAAGTCCATATATATTAATATAGTCAGCATCCAAAATTGGTGCAAATGTCAAGGAAAATGTATCCTCTTTAATCTCAACTTCCACATTTTTAATTTTCCCTGAACTGAAAACATTTTTAACGAATTTACACCAATTTTCAGGAAGATATCCACCAATTTGACATTTCCAATCATTCAACAAAAATTCACTACTCTTATTAGCATATATAATTATTCCATCTTTTTTAACACGTAACACTGGATAGGGATTTTCGCTTGGGAATTTTGAAAGGCTTCTAATATCCTCCTCCGCTTTCCTGCGTTCTGTAATATCACGGATTACCACAAGGATTGCGAGTTTACCTTGATATTTGATTATACCTGCATTGAGTTGTCCATAAATCTTGCTACCATTCTTACTAACAAATGCTATTTCGTATATTGAAGGGACATCTTCACCCTTCAAACGTAATTCATAATATTTTTTCACCATTTCACGGTCATCATAATGAACATATTTTTCAAAAGAAGAACCTATAAATTCTTCAACTGAGTAACCACTTATCTTTGATAGTGCAGAATTTACATATTTAAATATACCTTCCTGAATAATGCAAATACCATCATTCGCCATTTCAACAATATCCCGAAATTTTTCTTCACTCTCTTTTAATTCCTTTAAAGTCCTTTTTTGTACATCTTCAAGGTTTATTCTGCACAATGCAAATGCAATATCGCCTGCAACTTCTTTTAATAAAAGTTTCTCCTCTTCTAACTTTAAAAAATATGAAGAAACAGACACTACCATTATACCATAGACCTTTCCACTATATTCTAACCTTACACTCATTTCACCTTTACCAATATATTTTTCAGCAAGAGGGCAATCGGTACAATTATTATATGGCTGTTTTATCGTCACAACCTTCGAAGATTTAAGTACAGATTTAAAACAATCAGGGAATTCACACCGTTTCAATTTATCAATCATTGTTAAAAAAACTTTGCCCAAACCTGCTTCCGTAGCGATTTCAACACTTCCAGATTCATCAAATATCATAATCCAAGCATTATAATAACCACGTGTCTCAACAAGTTTATTGCAAATCCCCTTGAGCAGTTTCTCACGATTATTTTCTCTCACAATCAATTGGTTTACATTTCTGATAGCAAGCAATACGGAGTTTAAATGTTCAATTATTATTTTTGAATGTATCCCCTCAAACATTTTTCCCAATTGTTCAACAATTGAATTTATTAAGTCCCTCTCTTCTTTAAGGAACGGACCTTCATAAAGTTCAGGCATCTTTTTAGTGTAGTATATTTCAACAACTCCTTTTTTTTCTCCATATACATTAATATTTGCAGATTGATTCCATTTTGTTTTTTTGAAGTTATTTGTTTTAAATTCCTTTTCTTCAAATATTATTCTCGCACAGGTAATATCAGGATATTGCCAGGCAGGTGGAATCAAATTAACTACTTTTTGTAAGAGTTTTTCTATTGTAATATCAGATTTTTGCCCAAGTTTTGAGATTTTGTAAAGACAATTAAGTTCCTTTACTCGTTCTTTAAGATTATACATAAGAATTTTCTTTTCTTCTTCAATCTTTTTACATTTCGCTAATTCCCTTTCAAGTTCTTTTACTCTTTCTTTTAATTTTTTATAATATTGCTTGTTCATATTATATTCACCTAATTTTATGATATGTAAATTTAAAATCAAAAATTTTTAAAATACCATCAAATTACTAAAAAACTGTTTCCATAAATGAAATTATTTTGGGTTTAAGTTCTTCAAGTTTCAGAGTAATAGTATTAATTTTTTCTTCATCAACTTTCAACACTGAATAAACTAAAGGAGATATTTCTGGGAGTTTATTGTCATCCCCTGAAGCTCCGATTTTAGAGTATTTAACAAGATAATCTGCTAAATGCACAAGTAGTGCTTCTTTTTGAAATTCGACTGGTGCATCTTTTGGATTATGATGAAAATTTATAGGAATAGATATTGCAGGTGGTAAATTCCATTTATCTGCTAACCAGACACCCGCATCACAGTGAGTAAATCCTAATTCATTCTTTTCTGTATCAAAAACAAACCTATCGTTATCCAATGCTTTCTTAATTGCAGTATTAAACTCACCAGGAAAAAAACAATAAAGAGCAATTTTCCCTATGTCGTGCATAAGCCCAATTATAAATGCTCGTTCTTTATAAAGATACAATTTTTCTTTTGCACATAACCGACATGCTTCACCTGTAGCAATGGAATGCTCCCATAAATCACTCAAAGAAATGATAAGATTATTTTTAGATGGGTTGAGCAATGAACCTAATGAAACACTCAATGCGACATCAATGACGGTCTCAAAACCCAAAAAAACGATTGATCTTGTTATATCCAATATTTCCTTTTGATAACCATAATAAGCAGAATTGGATAAACTTAATACTTTACTGGAAATTGCTAAATCATTAATGATTATATCCCTTAAATCATTCGCTGAAGAATGTGGGTCATCTATACACTCCAAAATCTTCAACATTATAACAGGTAGAGTAGGCAGTGCTTTAATTTCTTCTATTATACGTCTTCTTTTTATCTCTAATTCCATATATTATTGCTCTTTTTAAGTTACTGGGGATTATTATTTCTCTTTTATAATGTTATTTATATCAAATTTATTCAGATGCTTCAACGTATTTATCAAACTGGTTTTTTATTTCCTTAATGTTATACCTGAAAGAGTGAGCAATTCCATGAGGATTAATTGTAAATATTCCACCTTCCATTATTTCGGTGATACGCATTGAACTCTCTCGCAAAATTAAAGTCGTATTGGGCTCTACTATATAATCAGTAGAATTATCCCTACTAAATTTTGAACGAACAAATAAGAATGGTTCACTTTTGGAATATATTTTTTGTGCTATTTCTTCTCTTTTTTTTATTAACTCAATACGGATATTAAGAAAATTATCAAGTTTCTCTTTTGCTTCACGTATTTTAGGCAATTCCTGTTGAAGTAAAGGATGTTTTGGGTTCACTCTCGCAAGTTCCACGAGTTTTTTCATTTTCTTTGCATTTAGTAAATCCAATTCTTTCAGTTCATTCATTGGATTTTCCATAGCAAGAATCTTATTTGATAATTCATCGTATTTTAATTTTACACGATAATCTATGCCAACGGTTATATAATTTTTACCATTAACGTATTCTGCCCAAATAGCATCTCTTGCTATAACAGTACTTCCTTGAATTGCATACGCTTTTACAACATTAGAATAAATCTTAGCACCATTACTTATTTCTCTTAACACAAATATTGTATTAGCATAAACTTCTCTTAAACCATTTATATATCCAACATTAATATTTTCAGCAATAACCTTTTTTTCACCGATTCCTACTATACCTTCTTTAACGGTCAGATTTTTTACGGTAACATCAGCATCTTCAACACAACCACTAACAAAAAGATCTGAACAAGAAGTTTTATAACCACGCTGAACATCACCTTTTATTACTAACTTGCAATTCAGGTCTAAAGGAAGATCAATAGACCCTGTATTTTTTCCAACATTATCTTTTATTTCATATTCGTTAAGGACGCTAATTTGGAGCCCTTCAAGTTTAATAATGCCATCTGTTTCAGCCACAATTTTGTCATCTGTAATAGTTGTATTTTTGCCTGAAAATAAATCAAGAGATATTTCTTTTCCAAGTCGTCCAGGAATCATTCTTCCAAGAACGTTTTTGCCCGGTTCACCACGGGTAGGTGGATATTTCACTGCAAGAACCTCATCTTTTCGTGCATAAACTAAAAAACCCTCTCGGGGTGAATAATAATCCACTCTACCATCACTCATTGTTAGTGCAATTATATCCTGCTTTTTCTTTGGTTTTTTTA
>CAZBIT010000284.1:0-4077 GCA_964491835.1 uncultured bacterium | reverse complement strand
CTTTTGTAAAAGAAGTAAGCAAGAAAACGAATCCGCCTATAGTGGAGAAAACTTTATAAAATTAATAGTGCTCACATATATTAAAATTAAACAAAAAGTTTCTTTGCTAACTTTCTTTAAAAAGAAAGTTTGTCGTCCTCATTCCAACCTTCTTTCAATCCAGTAATAATCACAGATAAACTATTTTCAATAAAATTTTCAAGCCCTTCCCAAAACTTTTTCCCAAGTTTTGTTCTCCCTGTTCTACTTAATAACCTTCCAAAATTCACAGATGCTTTTTTAAGTTTATCATTCGGAACTAATCTGGATAATACCAAAAGGAAAAATGATAATCCCATACTGGAGAATATTATATTTGTGAATACTCCTTTCATTCTTACCTCATTGAGTAATTTATAAATTTACTATTTTAATTATAAGTGCAAGAATAGTTGAACAGGTTATTGCAACACCGATGCTCATTGCCTGCCACTTTTCAATTTTACCAATCCTCTTATCATGATTTTTTAAAACATATTTTAATTCTTTCCAATCCTTTTCCCAGAATTGATTCATACTTTTCTCTTGGTCATCTTTCCACTGTTCAAGCCGTAAAACAATTTCATAAGTTTTTCTTATTAATATTTTTTCACTTTCAGTCATAACAATACTCAAAAATATTTTCAAAAATACATAAAATTAGATTGTCATCCCCCCGATTACCGGGGAAATCCATAAAACAAACAAGAAACTTCTAAAAATCAACCTTCCATAACAAAAAACAATTTTTCTTATGATATACAATTTCTCTCGCTATGTAATTTCCTTTAATTTCTCCAAATTTTCCATAAAGTGAAAACTTTTTCAAACATTTTTCATTCTTTAAATCAAACACATAACCATAATCGATAATTTTACTATTCGATGGGATACATCCAAATGATTCTCTATATTCGGTTAAATTCATTCTATTATCTTTTAGCAAAAATTCACCCTTTCTTCCCAGTTTCATAAATCCTGATTCGCTTCCATTCTGGATAATCAATTCAAAAAATCTTTCATTATCTTCGTTATACTCATAAAACACAAATTCACTAATCGAATTAGAACAAACGTCGGAACTTTTGTCAGTTTCTGAAATCCTTTTAATAACGGTCATCTGGTCTGGTTCACTTTTATCATATCTTATTTCTATTATTTTTGGAGAAGACAAAATTACTTCATCATTTTCTAAATGGACGTTGTCCACTTCAACTTTGACAATATCACCTTTATTTGCATTTATCTTTTTCGAACTAACTTTCCCTATAACCTTAAGTCCTTCGCCATTCTTAACTGCACATACATACTCATTCTCTTCTTCAATATTTTCACAATCAACGACTTCTGCATCAATTCCAAATCTTTTTTTGTAGGCAAACCATTTATCTTTTTCATAATATTTACTCGAAGCATCTTTAATCATTGCACCATCTTTCGTGGCATATTTTTCAATAATGGAAACAATTTCCGAAGGATGACTTGCAATCTGGGATTTGACTATTTGAATATTTTTTGTTTCATAAAAAACTTCATTAAGTATGTCTTGTCTGTTTTTTAAAGATATTTCAGATGAGTCCAATTCGCCACATTGTGCAAAATCAAAAATTTTAATCCGTAATCGCACATTCTCCAATTTTTTGTCGCAATAAATAATATCGCAAACGTCCTTATGTGTGAGCCTTGTCCTGCCTTGATACGCAAGTAAAATTCCATCAAGGATTAAATTATTTTCTGAAAAACTTTTTATCTCTTCTATTAAATAAGGTATTTTATCAGATATGACTTTACATTTCGAATCTAATACTTCAACTGATTCTCCATATTTATGAACCTGAACGCGAATGCCTTCATATAAAGGTTCTACTAAAAAAGTCCCTGCAATTCTTATGAAATCCTTTTTTGAAAAATATTCATTATTCACTTTTTCATTTTTAACAACATCCTTAAATTTTGTAATTCCAGAAAAATCATTACTTAATTTTTTTCCTACTTTGAAAATATTTTTATACTTCTCACTATTTCTTGTAAAATTGACCATATTTTTGAAAGGCAAAGGTAATAAATCCAATACATCATCCATCAGTTCATTTTCAGTTATAATATCAATTTTCTCATTAGAATACCCTTTATTTATAATATCCCCGACAATATATGCACTTCCATTTAAAGGTCTCAGATAATTAATTATATCTTCGCAAGAAATTTTCTTCTCATTATTTAAATCAGGAGAAATACTACTATAAATCCTTTTACATTCATTTATGCCTTCCAAAAGTTCGTCATTAAGATAAAATCCAGTGTATGGCTGTCCTCCTTTATAAACAATCGAGCCCTCTAATACATCGCCAATTTCATCATAATAATAGAAAGCAACGGCATTATTATAAACTCTTCCAGGAATATGTTCACAATCCCTCATATCCTTTGAACAGATACTGCAGGTAGCCTTTTTATACCACCAACTTAAACTTACTTGATGATATATTCCACCATCAACATTAATCCGTAAATCTTCTGCTTCACTATGCTTCTTCATCCAATAAAACTTGGGAACTATATATGTGATTTTTTCTTTTTTTCCCGTGAAAGGATTAAACACATCATCAATTTGTTCGATGCTTCCATTAAAAAATCTTGCAATTCCCGCAGTATCTTTTCTATGCCCGATAAGTAGAGACACGCCTTGAACAAGGTCTAAAATTTTTGGAAGGTCCTCCATCCTGAATCTTCCATAATTGCAGTCAATAGCATCCGAAGCAAGCCTGCATCTTCTCACATAAACATCCTCACTTTTTACGGGAACAAGCGGGGGATTTATAAGAGAATTTATTATTGAAACATCTTTATCCCCCACTTCAATTGTTTCTCTCTTCATATTCCCTTGAATATATCCAAGTATTTTCTTCATAATTTATTCTCCAATAATTTTTTATAAATTATATGTGCAGAAAAGCGTTCTGCCCATATATTTACATTGCATTTAACCGTTCACTATTATCTTTTTTTCTTTTTGGGGGATAACAATTTTCTCCCCACATTTTATGCAAACTTGCACTGGCAGATTAATGTCAATTTTGTTAATTTCTCCACAGTGTTTGCACTGTAAAAAAATTATTTTTTCTTTCATTTCGTTTCGCCTCTATAATTTTATACTTATTATAAAAACTCAATCCTGCTTAAATGCTCTATAATATCCAAGTTCTTTTGCTCCATCATCTTTACTGATATAACCGCGTTTGACCTTTTTATCAACTGTATCAAATAATATCGCCTCTGATTTTGCCTTATCGAGAATGAACGGGTCTTGATTGGGTAAAAATATATGATTTGCCTTTGCATTAATTCCTGCCATTTGAAGTTCAGTATTTCTAAGCCAATCAGCGAAAGATTTTGCCTCTTCTTGAATGCTATCGACTTCCTGCATCAAAAGATTGAATTGTGCCTGAACCCAATTTTTTGTAGTTCCGTGCGTTCTTCCAACAACCCATGGAAAAAGTCGCATACCTGTAATCACGTCCTCAATCACCTGTTCCCTATTCAATCTCCAAGTAAATGGGTCCCCGCCAGAACTACCCACCATACTTATCTCAACGTCAGACCATGTAAAAATATTATCATCAGGGTCAAGGTATTTGAATTTTTCTACTGTCTCATCAAAATAACTATTTACTCTCTTTGCATAATTGACCTCATTTTCACCCTTCATCGGTTCCGGCGGGGATATTTTTATATGCAATCTTGGCACACCTGCATTGTGAGAAAATAACGACATATCCTCAAGCATTTTTTGTTCGATTTCAGAAACGAATGGAATCGCAGAAATTGGCGATACACCCGCCGGATTCTTTATATCCGCACCAAGTCCATAGTAAAAAAATCTACCGTTATCAAGAGAAACCTTCTTCCCTTCTCTCTCAATATAAGGAATCCATTTCCCATTTCTTTCCCAGGTTATATCAAAAGGGTCAATTGTATGAAAATAAGATATTCCCTTTCCAGATGCTAAAGGAACTATCTCTCCTGCAAATCTTCCTGTTGTAAAAATTTCAAGAAAAA
>CAZBIT010000283.1:0-4081 GCA_964491835.1 uncultured bacterium | reverse complement strand
TATTGTCTTAATTTTCTCAAAATCATTTAAGTTCTTTGAAATTATTTCGATTTCTCTTTTTATGAGGTTATAAATTTCGTTATGTTGAATCAAATCATCAATATTTTTATAAATTATTTTTCTCGTCTTTCCATAATCTTTAATATTTTCAAAGTTTGGCACTATCAATGCACTCAAATACTTTCTTTTGTGTCCTACGATAATGATTTGCTCTATATATTTAGATGTTAAAATTAATTCTTCAATCAATTGGGGGGCAATGTTTTTTCCACTTGAAATAACAATAATGTTTTTCTTTCTATCTGTAATATATAAATAACCATCTCTATCCAAAAAACCTAAATCTCCTGTATGAAACCATCCTTCTTCGTCAATTACAATTTTAGTTCCTTCTTCATCATTATAGTATCCTTTCATGACATTATTCCCTCTCGTTAGAATTTCACCATCTTCTGCAATTTTTACTGCTACTCCCGGAATTACTTTCCCAACTGTTCCAACTTTATAATCTTCCAAACGATTCACTGCTATCACAGGAGATGTTTCTGTGAGACCATAACCCTCAATTATTTTTATACCAACTGAATCAAAAAACTGACCTATTTTTATATCCAGATGTGCTCCCCCACAAATATAGAATCTTAATCTCCCTCCTACAACTCTACGCAATTTTTTGCAAACAAGTATTTCGCCTATTACTCTTTTTATTTTTGTTGATAAAGATATTTTTCCTATTTCTCTTTCTTTTCTATACTCTAATCCCCAATTAAGGCACAATAAAAGAATCTTTTTTATTGCTTTGGGCTTCTTTTCAATTGTAAGTTTAATTGTATAATACATCTTTTCAAAAATTCGTGGAACTGTGATAATAACAGTCGGTTTGACTTCAATTGTATTTTCTCTAATAGTGGCAATACTTTCTGCATAAGCAATTGTTGCTCCTATGTAAAAAACGAGAAATTGACCAGCGGTTCTCTCTAAAATATGGCTTAATGGCAAAAATGATAAAAATACATCATTATATGACATATAAAGAGCCTGAAGGCATGATTCAATATTTGACAAAACATTCCTATGTGTGAGCATAACACCCTTTGGATAGCCTGTTGTCCCTGATGTATATATTATAGTGGATACATCATCTGAATCTGTCCTTGTCCATAATTCATCTATTTTTGCTTTATTATATCTGAAATTTTCTTTTCCTGAATTAATAACTTCATCAAACCTCATTATTTTGAATTCATATTTTTTAATACATTTAAAAAGTGTTATAACAAATGATAGCGAATTTACATTTTTATATATATTATTAATTTTTTCTAAATGCTTTGGTCTTGAAATAATAATCAATTTAACACTTGCGTCATTTAACATATATTCAATTTGTTTTTCCGGAAGCGTTGGGTAGATGGGCACAGTTATTCCACCTGAATAAATTATTCCCAAATCACAAATCGCCCATTCAGGTTTATTTTCTGATAAGATTGATATTTTATCATTTTGGGATATTCCCATCGAAATTAATCCACTTGCAAAATAAACCACCCTTTCTCTGAATTCGTTATAATCTATACCAATATACTTGCCATTTTCCTTGTAAAGAAGAGCGGTCTTATCGCTGTATTTTTCAGCAACATCAAAAAACATTTCTATGAGGTTTTTATAGCGCATAGTCATTAATAATAATTTTAAAATTTAATTATAAAAAAATACTAAATAAAAGAAAATAATTTGATTAAACTGTATTTTTATAATATATAAATGTTTATTATAGAATTGACTTGACTTTTTATTATATGTTTTTATTGTATGTCTTCAAAACATTTTTGATACTTTACCTTAAAAATTAAGATGTATGTTTTTCATTATCAAGTGATTTTTTATAATTATTTTGCCCAGATTTTGCATCATACTTGAAAGTAATTCATTTTCTATATGGATATAATCCTTTTTAACTTTTCAAATTCATACTATTATTGGTGTTAAATTGTGACTTTCGTGACTTTGGTGACAATGAAACAAAGTGAGGTAAATACAACAGCCAAAAGCAGTTAGATTGTTTATTATAAAGTTCTTTGAAAATCATAGGTATTTGTTTTTTTACAGCGGATTTGCCTGAGGGTGAAGTAAAACAGAGTAAAGAGAGGGTAGGTGCGACGATTAAAGACTCCGAATACAATTTTCCTTTCAGATGAATTAAAATTAATCTTGCTCCATCTGATATAAGAAAGGAGGGTTCAGTTTTTGACCTTCCTAATTTCCAATAATATTTTAATTATTCAGTTGTAGAAGCAACAGGACCCTCATGATATTGATATCCCAATTTGTGCGACCGCCATCTTTTATCTGCCTTAAAATCTAAACTAAAAAAATTGTCATTGGTTTTCTTCAAATGTTCTCTTAATAGTTCACGATGTTCTTTTAATACTTTTGAATATACTGGATTAGAAATAAGGTTATGAGTTTCTCCGTGGTCATTTTCCAAATCGTATAATTCTTCACCGTCTCCTTCAATATATTTAGTGTATTTATATCTTTCTGTCCTTAACATACGACCCGGTGTTATAATATATCCATATTCAGTATGCCATTCACTAACAACATAATCATGACGGGTTTTGTTCGCTTTTCCCTCCAGCATTGGGAGAAGACTTAAACCGTGCAATCCACCTGGAATCGGAAGTTCCGCATAATCACAAAGAGTAGGCAAAAGGTCTAAAAGCGAAACAAGAGGCTGGTTTAATTTTACACCTTTTTGTTTGATTCCGGGTCCAGCAAACATAAAAGGAACTCTCGTGATTTCTTCATAAAAACTCACCTGTTTTGTCACCATTCGATGTGCTCCCATACCATCACCATGGTCAGCAATCAAAACAACCAGGGTATTTTTTTCTGCAGGGCTTGAATAAAGTGCATCCAATATTAATCCAATCTCTTTATCAACCCTGTCGATATAATGATAATATGCCGAAAGATAATACTGGTAGTTTGTCTTGTTCCATTTTCCTGCCTGTGCAAGACGAAGGTGACTACAGCAGAGATACTGAACAGGCAGTGGTCTATTGGCTAGGTCATAAATTTCAAAGTTTTTCGGCAGAGGCGGGAGTTCCCCTTGGATTGGAATATCTTGATGTGGGCCCTGGTTTTCTCCAACCCAACCACAGATATTATGTGGATTGTTCAAACTTGCCACAGCGAAAAAAGGTTTTTCGTGCTTATTTTTAATATACTCCACTACTTTAACAGTTGTGTATCTGTCGCGAAGAGTATCATAATTTACTGGCCAGGCTTTTTCACTTTCAACAGGGAGCGATTTAGTTTCATCTTCACATAAAAACCCACGAAGAGCACCTGCATCATGTTTTTTACCAAAATTCACAGTTTCATAACCGGCACCAGCAAATATTGAACCGAGCGTAGGCATACTTTCAGGTATAGTCGGAACCGGAAAATTTCTTCCATTTGAAAGAACGCCTGTTTCATGGGGCAGACGTCCAGTCCAGTAAGAAGCCCTTACGGGTTGACAGAGTGGATACGTGCAATATGCATTTGTAAAACAAACACCTTTTTCTGCAATGCTGTCAATATTAAGAGTTTGCACATACTTATTTCCGAGAGCGCCAACTGCTTTGTGTGAAAGCTGGTCACTTATAATAAGAAGAATATTAGGATGACTTTTGAGTTTAGAATTTTTAAATGATTCGCAGGACAACAATTCACCCACCCCTAAAGACAATAATCCTGATGAAATCAGAAACTCACGTCTTGTAAGAAGGCATTTAGTTATATCTTTTTTATCATTCATTATTGATACCCTTCTGATTATATAAATTTGGGTATATAATACTTATTTGTTTTTATTTTTTAGTTTTCTTCCACATTTTTTTGGTCTTAAAACTCGACTGATTGCGGTCTCAAGTTTTCTCACAAAAAAATGTATGTTGCCGTCGGTTGCCCCGCTGTATAATCCCGCTTAGCGGGATGGGATAACCCGGAACAACCACTCTTGCAATTCTTGCCATAAAAAAACATAAAAAAATCCAACCTGAAAATCAATAAATATGTATACTGTCCCCAG
>CAZBIT010000282.1:0-4101 GCA_964491835.1 uncultured bacterium | reverse complement strand
GAAGGTTGGGTTGTTGAAAATGTTGGAGTGCCTCCAGATATTGAAGTAGAACAATGGCCTGCTGATGTTATCGCAGGTCACGACCCTCAACTGGAAAAAGCCATAGAGGTTGTAATGGAAGAACTAAGGAAAAATCTGCCCAAAAAAATAGAACGACCCCCTTACCCTGTAAAAGTAAAAAAATAAGTATTAATGTTTATATTGTAAAACCGGGAAAATTACTGTAATAAATTAAAAATCATTGTATAATCATATGAATCTGATTATCTCATAAATGATATTATCTTATTTAATATTAATCTTATTTCATATGCCTTATCTGTCATATTTCCGTTGAACCATTACATAGAAGGTTGGAAACATCTTGCAGAAATATCAAAAGAAAAAAGGGATTCAAATCAGGTTTTTGTTGCTATGCGGTTTAGTAAAGAAATGGATGATGCCTGGGAAAATGGTTATAAACCAGCACTAAAAGAAACAGGATATCGTCCTATACGTATTGACAAAGAAGAACATATAGGAAAAATTGATGATGCAATTATTGCTAGTATTCGTAAAGGTGGACTTCTTGTTGCAGATTTTACAGGAATGAGAAGCGGAGTATTTTTTGAAGCGGGTTTTGCGTTAGGATTGGGCATTCCTGTTATTTGGACCTGTAGGAAGAGTGATTTTAAAAAACTTCAAGAACACTTTAATACTCGTCAATACAATCATATTGAATGGAATAATCCTGAAGATTTAGAGAAAAAACTAATAAATAGAATTGAAGCGACTTTACCAAATAAAGTAAGAAAAAATATTTAAAAAACAAAAACTATACACAAGAGAACAATAGCTATATTTTTATTCTTCTACTGTAAACACCCACTTATTTTCTTCATCCTTACGAATATGTATATCAAATAAATAACTCCTACCTGATTCAGTTTCAAGAACAATGTCGTATTTTCCATAAAATCCCTTGAACTTAATCCCGCCATTAACATCTGTCATAGTTTCAATTTTGGTTTTCCACTCATCATGTATCAACTTAAGGAGTCTATTGTAAACAGGTTTTGGTTGATACTCTTCTGTCAATAACCCTCCACCAGCCTGCCAGATATTTCGGTCTGAAACACCCCACCAATTGATAGAAACTACATTGGGATGACCAAAACACAGACGATAAAATTGTTCGGCAAACTCAGCCTGTGTTTCTAAATTCCAATTCCCTTTCCTCCATTGACCTTCTATTTTTTTTCCTGAAGATTGTGGTATAAATTCCGTTATATGTATTGAATAACCAAAGCTTCCAAGATAATCAAAGGTTTCCCATAAATCTTTTGGTGAATACCATACACATCCCCTAAATGGTTCGTGAGCCTGAATGCCTAATCCAGAAATTGGAGTTCTTCTATTTTTCAGTTCTTTAACTAATTCAAAAAACCTTTCACGAACATCCTTCATAAAAATTGTATTAAACTCATTTAATATAAGCGTTGCCTGAGGATTTGCATCATAAGCCCATTTGAATGATTTTTCAACATAATCAACAATTTTATTAATAGGTTCTTGTATGTAATCTTCTTTCGTTTCAGTATTACTCCATGCCCTAACATT
The DNA here is from genome assembly GCA_964491835.1 of uncultured bacterium. Taxonomy (GTDB): domain Bacteria; phylum SM23-31; class SM23-31; order JAUVVT01; family JAUVVT01; genus CAZBIT01. Next base: position 2,502 of record CAZBIT010000282.1, on the reverse strand, counting down.
TACCGGCTCATTCACTACATCCCAAATATCTATTGTTCCCCTAAATCCCCCCACAGTATTCATTACTCTCGCTTTCAATAATTCTTCTGACAAATCTATTGGCAATGATGATAGCCACTGCGGTGTTCCTGCTCTGCACGCCCAAACCAATGGATGCCCTTTTGTTGTAATTCCATTCAATTTGCACCACTCTATTACAGGAATAATATTTTGCCATTCTGGCATTCCCTGCCGTCTTTCATAACTTGGCCAGTAAAACGGGAAAACAGCGAAATTAAATAATTCCTTAAATCTCTGTTTAAAAAGTTCAGGTCTGTATGAATTTTCTGAACGAATAAGATCAAAAATTATCGCTCCAAATAAAAAATCATGAGTTTTCTGACTAATTCTTACTTTTGTATTTCGTATAACCTCACCTGATTCTTTCTTAAACTGGATAATTACTTCGCCCTTTCTATATTTCTCGATATTCTGTGATGCCCTTTCCAGAAATTGAGATTCTATTCTTTCAACATCAGAAACCTGTGCTATTACATCAATGATACATAAAAAATTGATAAATAAAATAATCATACTTGCAAGTATTATTTTTTTCATATACGACTCCAAATTTTAAAACAACAAATTATTTAAACTCTCAGTTTTTTTAATTCATTCTCATCAATCTCAAGTCCAATACCAGGAGCTTCAGGAACCGAGAAATATCCATTTTCAAATATAAGTGGATTTTTGAACGCTCTATTCATAATTTTAGTTTTTTCATCTGACTTATTAAACTCCTGTGCCCTTTCTGCGATAGCAAAACATGAGGTAAAATGAAGATTGACAGCAGTTCCAATCGTGGGCTGTGTCTGATGAGGCACAAGCATTTTATTATATGTTGTTGCCAAACCAGCAATCTTAATCGCTTCTGATATTCCTGCACATTTTACTAAGTCGGGCTGCAAAATATCAACCTTTGTAATATTTATAAGGTCTCTGAACTGCCACCGCGTATATTCATGTTCTCCACAAGCAATCGGAACATCCAACTCTTCCACAACCTGTGCTAATCCATCATAATCAAATTGGGCAATTGGTTCCTCATAGTGAATTATTCCGAGTTCTTCATACATTTTTTTACCCATCTTTATAGCAGTCGAAACAGAATATCCATTATTCACATCAAATCCGAGTTCAATTTTATCACCAACTGCTTTGCGAACCTCACTCATTATTTTCCAATCATGTTCAGGATTAGCATCCACACTGTTATTGCCCCAGTCCATTCGAATTTTCAAGGCGGTAAAACCTTTTTCAACTGAATCAACCGCAAGTTTAACCATTTCATCGACACTCGTTTTTGAACCACTTCCTATACTCGAATACATTCTTACTTTATCTCTTCTTCTTCCTCCCAAAAGTCTATACAAGGGAAGATTTGTAACCTTCCCAAGTATGTCCCACAGGGCAATATCTATTCCTGCTATAGATTCTGGCTGAACACCCATCGTTCCGAGTTTATAAGTTCCAAAATACATTTTCTCCCATAACATATTAATATCAAGTGGATTTTCACCAATTATCCTCGGTGCAAGTGCATTCTCTATCATCTCTGCATTCACCTTAATATCCATTGGACTACATTCCCCTATGCCTGTAATACCTGCACTTGTTCTTATAATAACAAAAAGAGACCCTGTTTTCAATATCCACGATTCTACCCCGGTTATCCTGATATTTCTATATTCAATCGAAAATGGAGCATCATCAATAACTGCATTCTTTCCTGTAATACTACTTAATAGAACTCCTGCACACCCCAGACTTAAAAATTTTCTCCTGTTAATACACCTCTCATAATTACTTTTGGTCATCTTCTTACCTTCCTATTATACATTTAAAAAAAATTTATTATTGAAAATTATATTCTTACTTTATCAGCAATGACATAATTGAAAATATTTTGCATCGTCTAAATATATTATTTTATTAATTATTTTGCAACAGTCTTTAATATAAAAAAATAAAAATTGTTAAAATTGTTATAAATAAATATTGATAAAACATTTGAGTTAAAAATTAGCAAAAAAGTTAAAAATATGACAAAAACTTTATCAAATTATGAGAAAAAAGTGTCAAAAATTCAGTTTTACAATTTATATAAATCTAGTAAAAATAATAATAAGAACAACATATACAAAAGTAAAAAAATGAGAAAACTCATTTTTTAAACAATGTAAGTCTAATATATCATTATTAAATTTGTGAAAAAAATTGAAACGAACCTCGATAAATTTTTATTAAGAAAATCCAACTTTCTTAAAGCAGAAAATGCATTATTTTAAAATACTTTAATTTACCGAGAAAAAACATAGTTCTGTCTCTCCCATTCAGAACAATATTATTACCTTTCTTAATATTTGTCTATATAATCTTTTGGCATTTTTAAAGAGTTTATATCGTAAATATCCTAGGAAAGAGTTACACAAAGTCTTGGATAATTTATCTGTTCACAAAAAT
>CAZBIT010000281.1:0-4123 GCA_964491835.1 uncultured bacterium | reverse complement strand
GAAAGAGAATTTGGGATTAATATCAACAAGATTCGTTTTTAAAAAGAAATTAGGATTTCATCATGTTTTTGTAACAGAAAATATTACAGATATTAATCAAATTCAATCACCTGGTGGTGCACAAATATTTCCCCTATATCTCTACCCTGAAAAAAGCAATCCCCCAAAGCAGTATTCTGGTGGTGTTATGATGCTCTTTGAACCAAAAGCAGATTATAAGACAAGAAAACCAAACCTTTCCCAATCAATAGTTACTGAGATTAAAAATAATTTTAAGAAAGAACTGTCTCCCGAGCAAATTTTCTATTATATTTGTGCAGTTCTCTATTCAAATACCTATCGAACAAAATATGCTGAATTTTTAAAGATTGACTTTCCCAGAATACCATTTACTAAGGATTATAAAATCTTTTCTAAGATGTCTGATTATGGTCAAATTTTTGTTGATTTGCATCTTCTGAAATCGAAAGAACTTGATTCGCCTATTGTAAAATTTGAGGGAAAAGGGGATAATAAAGTTGAGAAATTAAAATATATTGAAAAAGATAAATCATTATTTATAAACAAATCTCAATATTTTCTGGGAATCACCAATGAAGTGTGGCAATATCAAATAGGTGGGTATCAGGTTTGTGATAAGTGGCTGAAAGATAGAAAAGGGAGAACTTTATCACTTGATGATATAATACATTACTGTAAAATTGTTACAGCACTACAAAAGACGATTGACATCCAGAGAGAGATTGATAGTATATATCCAGAAGTTGAGAAGGATATAATAATTTTCTGATACGAATTATAAATATATTTATTTGTATCATTTTAGAGTGCTGAAAAAAATCAAAAAATGCTCTACAATCCTTAAATTCAAATTAATACAAACTTGAAATAACATAGATGAATATAATTCGGAACTATATTTTGCCTTTTAAAGTTTTTAAATACAGGTAATGTTCAATGTTTTGTATGAGAGTAAATTTTATATTTGTATTTAACGAAAAAAATTACTATTTTCAGAGTAGAATATAAATAAAAGTGAGAGGAGGCAATGAAAAACAATTTTTCACACCGAGTTCAAATGGTAATTCAATATGCTCGAGAAGAAGCCATTCGTCTGAATCATGATTACATTGGTTCAGAGCATCTTCTTCTCGGATTAATTCGTGAAGGTGAGGGGGTTGCTATTGAGGTGTTGAAAAATCTTGGATGTGACCTTGATGAAATTAAAAAGGCAATCGAGGATATGATAAAAGCCACAGGCGATACTATGACTATTGGGAATCTTCCTCTTACGAAAAGGGCTGAGAAAATTTTGAAAATGACTTACGTTGAAGCGAAAAATTTTAAATCAAACACTATTGGAACTGAACATCTTCTTTTGGCTTTATGTAAAGAAAAAGATGGTGTCGCCGCACAGGTGCTTTTGAGTTTTGATGTTGATTATGACGCTGTTAGAAAAGAACTCGAAAACATATTCCAGGGGCAACTTGAAGAAAAAGGGGAAAAAGTAAGAAAGTCGAAGACGCCCGCTTTAGACCATTTTGGTAGAGACCTTACGGAACTTGCAAGAGAGGGAAAACTTGACCCAATTATAGGAAGAGAAGAAGAAATAGAGCGCGTTGCACAGATTTTAAGTCGAAGAAAGAAAAACAATCCCGTATTGATTGGCGAACCCGGTGTTGGTAAAACTGCAATTGCAGAAGGGCTGGCACTGAGAATTATCGAAAAGAAGGTGCCAAGAACGTTGCATAATAAAAGAGTGGTTACCTTAGACCTTGGTGCAATTGTAGCAGGAACGAAGTATCGTGGACAGTTCGAAGAGAGAATGAAAGCATTGATGGTGGAAATCGAAAAAAATCGTGATGTAATACTTTTTATAGATGAACTCCATACTATTGTTGGTGCGGGTGGTGCTTCAGGTTCATTGGACGCTTCAAATATGTTTAAGCCGGCACTTTCAAGAGGTGAACTTCAATGTATAGGTGCGACAACTCTAAATGAATACAGACAATATATCGAAAAAGACGGTGCTTTGGAGAGAAGGTTTCAAAAGATTATGGTTGACCCTCCAACAGTAGAGGAAACCTTAAAAATTCTTCACGGATTAAAGAGCAGATATGAAGAGCATCATAACGTTAAATATACCGATACTGCCATTGAATCCGCTGTTAAACTGAGTAATAGATACATAACAGATAAATTTTTACCGGACAAGGCAATTGACGTTCTTGATGAAACGGGTTCAAGAGTTCATCTTGCTAACTTTGAGGTTCCAAATGATGTTATTGAACTCGAAAAGAAAGTTGAGGAATTAAGAGTAGAAAAAGAAAAATCGGTAAAATCCCAAGAGTTTGAGAAAGCCGCAGAAATCAGGGATAAAGAAAGAAAAGCAAAAGAAGCTCTTGATAAAGCAAGAGAATCGTGGCAAAAAACACAAGAAAAAAATGTCGTCGAAGTAACAGAAAATGATATTGCGGAAGTGGTTTCGATGATGACTGGAATACCAGTTGCAAAAGTTGCAGTTTCTGAATCAGAAAAATTATTGAAGATGGAAAAAGCTTTAAAAGAACTTATAATTGGACAGGACGAAGCTATTGAAACTCTATGTAAGGCAATCCAGCGCACAAGAGCGGGTCTTAAAGACCCAAGGAGACCGATTGGTTCATTTATATTTTTAGGTCCATCTGGTGTCGGAAAGACGGAATTAGCAAGAGTTTTAGCAAAATATTTATTCGAAAATGAAGATGCTCTTGTTAGAATTGATATGTCTGAGTTTATGGAAAAGTTTGCCGTTTCCCGTCTAACGGGTGCTCCTCCTGGGTATATTGGTTATGAAGAAGGTGGGCAGTTAACTGAAAAAGTAAGACGGAAACCTTATTCTGTTGTTCTTCTTGACGAAATAGAAAAAGCACACCCCGACGTTTTTAATATATTGTTGCAGGTCTTCGATGATGGAAGATTGACAGATGGATTAGGAAGAAGAGTTGACTTCAAAAATGCAATTATTATAATGACCTCTAATATTGGTGCAAGAGACATAAAAAAGGGAACATCATTCGGATTTTCAGCAACATCAGAAGAAAATTCTTATGAAAGTATGAAAGAAAAAATTATGGAAAATGTGAAAAAGATATTCAATCCTGAATTCCTCAACAGAATTGACGATATGATAATTTTTAAAACGCTTGCTAAGAAAAGTATGCTTAAGATTGTTGACATTGTATTAAAAGAAATTCTTGAAAAGGTGTCAGATAGAAAATTAAATGTGAGTTTATCTCCCGGTGCAAAAGAGTTTATTATTAAAAAGGGTTTTGACCCTGTATATGGTGCAAGACCTTTAAGAAGGGCTATCCAGAAGTATATTGAAGACCCTATTGCTGAAGAAATATTAAAAGGGAAATTTCCTGATGGTTCTTATATTAAGGTAAAAATAAAAAATGATAAGTTATATTTTGGTCAGGTAAGTAAAGAAGAAATTGAAATGCATAAATGATTAAGAAATTTTACTAATAAAACCCGAAAGAGTTAAAGATTCTTTCGGGTTTTTTATTTTTAAGGTGTTATTATAATAAAAAATAATTCTTTAATCTTTTATGTATTATAATTCTATTTAACCTGAATAATTCACAAGATTCTTTTTCATACAGAGAAGTCATTAATTTTTAAAAAATTAAAATAAAAGCGTTTTTAAAATATTTTGAAACACAGCTCTCTGTTGGTGTTGTCACCAACAGAGAAAATTAGTGTGTTGGTCACAAGACCAACACACAGTAAAAAATATAACTACAATACATAATGATTAATAAGTCATAGAAATAACAAATATCAAAAAATAGTTCATTTTTTTTTAATGTAATATAAAATTTTTGCCGATAAACAAATTAACTATAACATTTTATGAAAAAAAGAGATAAGAAATTTTGTAAAAGTTGTAATAAATAACTTTTGATTAAGGAAATATTTTGTTTTTTTATTTATAAAAAATTTAATATATATAAATTTACTTTTTTTAAAATTAAAATGTCTAAAATCTTCAAAAACAAATATTACCGTTTCACTTTTTTTATTGTAATTCTAATCATAATCTATTCTTCTCCTTCTGAATGTATGGTAAAATATTCAT
>CAZBIT010000280.1:0-4139 GCA_964491835.1 uncultured bacterium | reverse complement strand
AATAAGTGTTTTAACAGCATTTTAAATTGATCATAATTTAAAAAGTATTTAATAAAAATCAAGCAATATCTAATAATATTTTATCTAATTATTAAGGTCTTATATGTTAATAAGTATGTCTTTCCAATTTAAATTATACTTGATTTATGAGGTTCTTTATGCTAATTTAAAATTTTAATGAAATGATAATCAATTTCATATTGTATATTATTATAATATTTTTATCATATAATAGATAAATACCTAAAGAAAAATGATATAAAATAAATGGAGGTTAATAGATAAAATGAAACCAAAATTTTTTTTTATTATTGTTATCCTATTATTCTCTTTTGCTATGATTGAATTAAACGTCGATAATTTAATAGCACAAACTCTGAAAGAGTGGGAATATACTTATCCCTTTAATCCAGAAGATAATTCTGTAGTCAGTGAAGGTCAATTTAATGGCTATCTTTCTTATTGGACGAATGAGCATTGGAAATGGATTCGATATGGCAATCTATTTCAGATTAATATTCCAAATGCAGAGAATTATATTATGCAAAATAAATTAGATATTGCTGAAGAATTGGGATTAAGCGGTTTATGGATGGAGGAGGGATTTCTTTATGGGCTTATTACCGAACCGTATATCACTCTTGAAAATCCATCACTTGAAGGGGTGGTTGAATCGAGCAAAAATAAAAATTTATTGATTTATATCGATGCATCCTCGTCCTTAGGAAAGGAGTTGGAATCAAAATTACCCTCGATGGATAATTGGAAAAATTTATTGAAAAGTAATCAATTTTATGGTGAAGAATATAAAGGTGTGAACGCATTTTATTTGGAAAACAAGAAAAGTAAATTATTCATTGTGTCTTCAAGATATGCTGATAGGATTAACAACGTCAAAGAACTTATAGAGAATTTAAAGAGAGTTCTTGAAACTTATGACTTGCACCGTGGTTGGTCGGGAGTAGGAACTGATTTTTACAGTGTTACCTGCGATTACGGTCATCCATAGAAGTAATCGGTATTGCGATGAATCAAGGTAATGACTGGATTTTATTTGCTGAACCAAAACTTCAAAATGATTTAAAAGATTGGTTGGGCAGAGTTAATTTATCGTTTGTCGCAGACGTGGGAGGCGGGAGCGGTTATGGGAGTTCTGGAACTGTGATGTATGGATGCAGTAATTATAATGATTTAAAGACACAGGATAATAAACAAAAAATTGAGGATGTTATTGAATTTGCTCGAGAACAAGGAGGATATATTTTCAGACCTGTTTATCAGGATGCACTCAATAAATATAAATTTGATGGATATATTGGGTCTTTGGGAAATAAAGAGCAGATAGATAATGAAGACATTCCATTCATTATATATAGTGGAAATGTCAGAGATAGGATTCCAAACTGTATGATTTTATTCGTCGATAAAGGGATAAAATTTACGAAGGATTTAATGTATAAAGCGATTTTTAGCCGAAGAAATGTTGCGGTGATGGAACAGGGCAGAATGATGGGACCGAAAATTTACAGAAATGCTTTACAAATGCTGGTTTTGGATAGGATTTTTTTAGAGGAATATTTCGGAGACCGAATCCAGATTAATCCAAACGTTGAAAATCAGGAATTGATGGTAAATATTGAGAATACTTCTCCAAAGTCAGTTTCAGGAACACTGGAAATTATAACTCCTGCTGAACTTGCCATTAAAGGTAGCCCGACTGTAAAGGTGATACTTCCACCGAAAACTAATAAGACAATAACTTTTTCCATCAGTCCTTCTCTTGCTTCAATGAAAAAGGATAATCCTATAGCGGTTCGTTTTAATTGGGAAGGTAAGAAAAAGGAAACACTAACGGTAATGAGAATGCCACCGGCGATATCCATTCATAAATTGCTTTATGGAAATGAACCGAATGTCTCATTTCCAGTAACTATACACAATTTTACCGATAGCAAAAATTTTAACGTAAAGGTTCAGGTTTATAAAAAGTCAGAGCCAGATAAAATAATTCAGGAGTCATCAAAGGATTTGAATGCGGAGCCGGGGGAATTTCAGACGGTTGCATTTTCATTAAATGTTCCTGCGGGTAATTATGACGTAAAGGTTTCTGCTCTTGGGGGAGTGAATATAGGTCAGCTTGGAGTCGGTAGGAAAAGTGGCAAACCGCGTCTATTGGAGATAGATTTAAACGGAGACGGGATAAATGAATATAGAATGGAAAACGATAAAGTTATTGTAACTCTGTTAAGAACGGGTGCACGGGTGATTGAATATATCGTAAAAGAACGGAATGATAACTTATTCTTTAAACTATGGCCCAAAAAAGAAGATACGGAAAGGAGACCATTTCGTAAACGGGAGTATTATCCTTATGGAGGTTTTGAGGACTTTCTTGGACAGCCAAGTATAGAGACACATACTGTTTTTGATGCGGAAACAATACAGAAAGAAGGCGACTATGTCAGGGTGAAGATGACTTCTGATTTTTATGGAAATAAAATTGAAAAGATATTTACTCTTTATGGAGACAGTCCGTTATTGGAAGTCCTGTTTGCTTTGACATTTAAAAATCCTGAGATGGACTTGATTGGACCACAGCCGATGCTTGAACTGGGAGAAAAACACTGGTTGGAAGATGCATTTTTTGTGCCAACACAAAAAGGTATTGAGGAGTATCGAATGCGTCCTGAGGCATATTATGGGGATGTATTATATCAGAATGAGGGTTGGAATGCAGGATTTGAGACAAAAGAAAATACAACGTTTATCGGGGCATTTCCGGTTTCAGAACCATTATTCGTACATATGTTTATGAATCATCCATCAAATCCGGGTTCTCACCATTATTATGTCGAATTTCAACCATGGGTCCCGATATTTCGAAATAGCGTTACGTATTTTTCATATTATATCTGGGGAGCAGGGGGTTCGTGGAAGGATGGATTAAAAGAAATTGAAAAGATGGGATTATTAACTAAAAAGTAGAATTTTTAGTGTTGTTATTTTAAAATGATTTACAGAAATAATGATATAATATTTTGATGCTTGTTATTGTAGGGACAGCACATTGTGCTGTCCCTACAGATATGATTTGTAATTATAAATGGGGGATTTTTTTTGAATGATTTTACTTCTTGCTACCCAACCAGCGAACAACCTGTATAAAGAAATTACCGTAATTATTCCATTTTTGGAATCCGGCACCCCAGTGTGGAGAGATGTCGGAAGCAAATGCGGCACTCTTTCCTTTACCGAAGGTTCCTACAACAAGAAACGGGTCACCAAATTCTTTAACCCTCGCTACGACCTGAGCGTCTGACTTTGCAGCAATTCTGTTATATCCGGTAAAGACGGGGCAGGTTTCCCAGCGAATGCCTCCTAATATTGGATGGTTTGGTATAAGTGTCTCAATATGAACGCCTTCAGGGCATTCGTGTCTGTCATCGTTTACATCGAGGCATTTGACTGGTAATGCTTCTTCAACAGGTGTGTTTCCCCAGTTGCCAATTCCCCGACGACCTGTGAATGATTCCCAGCCACCAACCATAATCAATCCACCGCCGTTGCGAACAAATTCCCGGATTGACACAAGCCGATTTGGTCCCATTGGTGCAGTAGTAAATCTATCAAAAGGATATAATACGAGAACTTCCTGCTCGACGTCGCTTAGGACAACAACGTCATATTTAGCGGCAATTTTTTCGGGCGTTTCGGGAAAATCGCTTAATGCACGCCAGTTGGTCATATGCTCGACAATGATATCTTGTGTAGAATTCAGAGCATCGAGCACCGGCTGACACCAGATATGTTCTTCATATCCCTTCGTCTCGGTAAGAAATGGCGAAGCAACGATGTTGGGACCTAATAAGACACCCGCATCACCGACATAAAGAACCCGTATCTTTTGGGCAAAAATGTTATTGATGTTTATTAATATTAAAGAAAAAACGAAAAGAATTAAAATTTTTTTCATATTTTCCCCTCCTTAATAATTTCGTAATTTCAAAAATAAATAATAGTTTAAAATTTTGACAAATTTTTGATGAAATTAAGAATTAGAACTTTGGCAAATTATATAAATCTCGATATATTTTTCAGTTTTATTGGATTTTTTAAGAAAATATTAATCGAAACTTGAT
>CAZBIT010000279.1:0-4139 GCA_964491835.1 uncultured bacterium | reverse complement strand
TTGGTCGAATATTTTCAAATTTAAAACTCTATCTTTTAGTAGAACTTCCTAATGGAGTATTGCCTTATTATTTTAATACAGGTTTGGTAAAAGGTCTTATTTTGCCATATTATTTTGGAATTATCTTATTTGGAATATTTCTGGCAGGACTAATATGGGCTTTTAAAAACAGGCAATATGTTCTTTCTTTATATGTAATCTTTTTCCTTGGTGTACTTATACTCTGGCCTGCATACGGAAGAGGGGAGCGACATTTTTTACCAATACTTCCGCTTTCTATTTACTTTTGTGCTTATTTTTTTTATAAGTTATATAAAGTTTTATTGAACAAAATAAATGTAAAATTAATATATGGAATTTTATGGGTGATGGCATTTTTGTTGCTGTTTTTAAGTTTAAAAAATATTAAGACATTTGCAGATATAGGGAGAAACTATCCTCTAGAATGGGTCAATTATTTTAAAGCGGCAGAATGGGCAAGGGATAATACTCCTGAAAATAGCATCATAATTGACCGTAAATCCGAACTTTTTAAAACAGTGTCAAAACGAGTATGTGTTGGTTTTCTTTCTACTCCGGATTCGAAAGCATTAATTGAACATTTATATAAAGTTAAAGCGGATTATGTGGTAGTGTCATCTATTCCTTTTGGTTCGATTGGAGCATATCTTGTTCCAGCAATTAACAAATATAAAGAAAAATTTAATGCTGTGTTTTTTATAGATAATCCGCCAACGATTATTTATAAATTTGACAGAATGGGTGATATACCAAAGTAAATTTTATTAATTTAAGGAAATGTATTTATTTTAAAGGATTTTATAACTTCCTGGCTCAAAGATGAGTTGAAGGATACGTATTATGAGAAATCTCGGGGTATTGAATATTATAAATCAAGTTTTCCTAAATATAATTTTTCTGAACCTGTCCCTTTTAATGACAAGTTTTTAATGGTAATTTCTAAGAATCCTACTCTTTCTTTGGAATAAATAAAAATATGAAAATTTTTCATCTTACATATGATGATCCAAAAAATAAATGGTGTGGGGGAGGCGGCGCAGTAAGAGCTTTTGAAATAAACAAAAGATTTGCAAAAGAGCACGAAATTACAGTAATTACGGGGAAATTTCCTAATTCAAAAAATGAAATAATTGATAATGTAAAATTTATTCGGATTGGAAGTTCTAAAAGTTATTTATTAAGCCGGATTACTTACTCATTTTTAGCACCATTTTATGTTTTAAAATCTAAAGATAAAATAATTATTAATGATTTTTCTGTTTTTTCACCTGTATTTTGTGAGTTTTTTACTAAGAAGCCAGTGATAAACAGTTTTTATCATTTTGTTGGGAAACATTCTTTTAAAAAGTATTCATTTTTTGGTATTATCTCTTTTCTTGTAGAGCGGATTATATTAAGAATTTCAAGAAATTTCATTACAATTTCTCCAAGTGTAGCTGAAATTTTAGAAAAAAAAATTAAAAGAGTTAAAAGGATAAAGTGTATATATACCGGTGTTTCAGATGGTATTTTCAATTCTAACATAATTGATGATGGTTATATAGCATTTATAGGACGGATTGATATATATATGAAGGGAATAGATATTTTATTGGAGGCTTTTAATCAAATAGAAGATAAAAATATAAAGTTGAAGATAGCGGGAAAAGGAAAAGAAAAAGATATTAATACTATTAAGGAAATGATTGAAAAGTTAAATTTGAAAAATAGGGTTGAATTTCTGGGGGATTTAACTGAAGAAGAAAAAAAGAAATATCTATCTTCGTCGATGTTTGTTGTTATGCCATCCCGATTTGAAGGCTGGGGTATAGTTGCAATTGAAGCGCAAGCCTGTGAAAAAGCAGTTATTGGGACGGATATACCAGGTTTAAGAGATGCAGTCAAAAATGGTGAAACTGGAATATTAGTTGAACCTAATAATCCATATGCTTTAATGGTCGCTATGAAAAGTTTAATTGAAGATAAGGAGAAAAGATTACAACTCGGAAGAAAAGGTAAAGAATGGGCAAAAAATTTTAAGTGGGATAACATTGCTAAAGAGCAGTTGGAATTTTATAAGGAAGTAATAAATAGCAAGGTGTAAAAATGAAGATATTAATAACAGGAATAACAGGATTTGCTGGGAGTCATTTGGCAGAGTTTATTTTAAAAGAAAAATTAGGTGAGATTCACGCTGTGAAAAGATGGCGAAGTTTAACAGAGAATATTGTGGAGATTATGGACAAGATAAAGTTGTATGAGTGTGATTTGAGAGATGCTTTTTCAGTGAGAGATTTAATAGAGACGGTGAAACCAGATAGGATATTTCATTTGGCAGCCCAAAGTTTTGTTCCTACTTCTTGGACTGCACCTACTGAATCGTTATCAACTAATATCCTTGGGCAGTTGAACCTTTTTGAAGCAGTAAGAAAAACGAAAATCGACCCTTTAATTCAAATAGCCTGTTCCAGTGAGGAATATGGACTTGTCTATCCTGACGAACTTCCTGTTAAAGAAACAAATACTTTAAGACCATTGAGCCCCTATGCAGTGAGCAAGGTGGGACAAGATTTATTGGGATATCAATATTTTAAAAGTTATGAAATGAAGATTATTAGAACGAGAGGATTTAATCATACTGGTCCAAGAAGAAGCCCTGTTTTTGTTTGTTCTGATTTTGCTAAGCAGATCGTGGATATAGAAAAAAACAGAAAAGAACCTATACTATATGTTGGGAATCTCGAAGCCCGCCGAGATTTTACCGATGTCAGGGATATGGTTGTTGCTTATTGGTTGGCGTTGGAAAAAGGACAACCAGGTGAAGTATATAATATTTGCACCGGAAAGGATTATATGATAAAGGAAGTTCTCGATGCACTTTTAAAATTTTCAAATAAATCCATAGAAATTCGTCAGGATTCTAAAAGAATGCGACCTTCTGATGTTCCTGTTCTTAGGGGTGATAATTCAAAATTTGTAGAAAAAACAGGTTGGAAAGCTACAATTCCTTTCGAGAAAACTCTGGAAGATATTGTAATTTTTTGGAGAAATAAAAACACTTTTCAATATTAGAACTATGAATATCTTAATAACAGGTGCTGAAGGATTTGTAGGTCTGCATTTAATTGATTTTCTCTTAAATAAGGGTATAAATCCATCTAATATTTATGGCACCTATTTTAAAACATTTCGAGAAGATTTAAAGAAATTTAAAATAAATTGGTTCCAATGCGATATAACTAAAAAAAGGCAGGTGTTTAAAAAATTTGACAATGTTTCTCCTTCTCAAATTTATCATCTTGCTGGACAGAGTTCGGTAGGTTATTCCTTTATAGAACCTGAAAAAACAATACTAAATAACATTACAACTACTTTAAATATCTTAAATTGGATGCGGGAAAGAAAAGATTGGAACATAAAGATTTTAGTTGTTTCTTCTGCTAATGTGTATAAAGATATAGGCAAGATCCCTAGAAAAGAAACAACACAGCTTGATGCAGTTAATTTTTATGATTTAAGTAAGTTATTTATAGATAAATTATGCCGACTCTATTATAAAAATTTTGGGCTTGATATAGTTTGCGTTAGGTCTTTTAGTCATACTGGACCAGGACAAAGCATTAGATTTGCTCTTCCTAGTTTTGCCAAACAAATTGCTGATTTAGAAAAAAAAAGTAAAAGTGGAAAAATTTTTACTGGTAATCTAAATATTTGGCGAGATTTCACTGATGTAAAGGATGTGGTTAGGGCATATTATCTCATTATGAATTGTGGGAAACCAGGAGATGTTTATAATGTTTGTAGCGGAAATATGTATAAACTTAAGGACTTGGTTGAAATTTTAATTGGATATTCGAAAGTTAGAATAGAAATAGAAGAAACTAAAGATAGATTAAGGCGGAAGGATACTAAGTATTTAGTTGGAGATTATTCAAAATTACAGGATTTAATGGGATGGAAACCTGAAATAGATATAAAAAAAACTTTGGAAGATTTGTTAAACTATTTCAGATGAGATAATAAATTGGAGTAAAAAGATAGAATTTTCTATAATAATATGAAAAATTCTATTTAGAAGTTTTAAAAAATAAATAATAATTTAAAAAAATTTTTTTAAATTTTGCTAAAAAAATATGGTA
>CAZBIT010000278.1:0-4165 GCA_964491835.1 uncultured bacterium | reverse complement strand
AAAAAAAGTTGCCGACGTTTCTTATTCTCATAAAACTTTAGAATAAATTTATTTAGGAATTCTATGAATAAATTGATATTATTAAATATATATTTATGTTGTTTCTATTACTAATCTTTCTTATAACTATGAACTCAAAGATGAAAAAAGAAAAGCAAATAATAAAAGTTTCCGCAATACAGATGAATGCGGTGAAATTTGATAAAGAGGCAAACTTCAAGAAAGCCGAATCCATGCTCCGTGAAGCAACATTAAAGGGTATAGATATCGCTTGCCTCCCCGAATGTGCCCTTACCGGTTATCCAAGAATTAATAGAAAAAATTTAAAAACAGAAGAAGAATATCAAAAAGAGTTAAGGAAGATAATATCGATTGCAGAACCGATACCTGGTCCTTATAGCGAAAAATTCGCACAACTTTCAAAAGAATTAGGAATATATATCATAACAGGATATGAAGAATTAAGAAGTGATAAGGTTTACAACACCTGTATATTGTTAAATCCAAAAGGAGAGATTATTGGTAAATACAGCAAGGTTCATCTTCAAGATTGGATGGTGGATTCTGGAATAAACCATGGAGACGAATTTAAGGTATTTGATTTATCAATAAGAAATATAAATTTAAAGGTTGGAATAATTATATGTTATGATATTCAAGTTACTGAAAGTGGAAGAATGATGATGATTGAAGGAGCAGACATTGTTTTTGTCCCATATTGTGCTAATGATTTCAGTGATGAAATTCATAGATGGCTTTTCAGAATAAGAGCACTGGAAAACCAATTTTACATTTTAAGAGTTCATTATGCTTCTCCTTACAAAAACGGTGACAGTATGCTTATAGATCCAAAAGGAAATATAATTTTTGGAGGACAAACAAGAGAAACAGTCCTTGTCGGAGAAGTTGACCTTGATTATCTCAAAAATGTGAGAAAAACTTTGAATATATATGGACCAACATATAGAAGACCAGAAACTTATATAAAAATCGTTAAATGAAATTCGTTAAATCAAAATAAATTATATGATTACTTCAATTGGGCTAAATCCCTGTATTGACACAGTTATAAAAGTCAAATCTATCAAACCAAGTCACTATGACGTTCAACCGAAATATTTTCCTGGAGGAACTGCTATAAATGTTGTTTTAGTGTCAAAAAAACTAAAAGAGAGTGGGAAAATTGACAAACTTACAAAAGTTTTTTACTCTGGATTTATTGACAATGGAAAAATATATAAACTGCTTCGTAAAAGAAAAATATCCACTAAATATTGCGTTTTCATAAAGGGAGAAACAAGAATAAATTATACCATATTACCTATTAAAGGTGAAGAAATACACCTTAAATCTGAAGGTCCTATTATTACAAAAAACGAATATGAGAAATTTGAAAATGTTTATAATGAAATAATCAAAGATTCTAATGTCGTTATTATTTCAGGTAAACTTCCCAAAAATACGTCAGAATATTATTACAACAAACTTATTGAAAAAGCACAAACTTCTAACATCCTTACTGCAATAGATATAAGAGGAGAAACCTTAAAACAAGCAATCAAATCAAACCCATTTTTCATAAAATGTAATCTCACAGAGTTATCGGTCTTACTCAATAATAAAAACAAACTACAATCTTTTGATGACATTCTTAATGCAGAATCTATTTTAAAGCATTATGATATCCCACTTGCGGTTATTTCTGCTGGTAAAAATGGAATGTTCGTATTTTACAAAGGGAAATTTCTTGCACAGTATAAAATTTCTTGTGAACTATTAACAAAAAGCACAATTGGTGCTGGAGATATTATACTTTTTTATTTTTCCTATTTACTTGATTCCGTAAAAAGGGGCATAAAAAAACTTAACAAAGAAACCATTAATGAATGTTCTATTATTTCTTCCGCATACGCATCCGCAAGCACTTTGACTCCTTACCCATCTGTTTTCAATTTAATAGTTGCAGAAAAACTTATTAAAAAAATTGAGGTAATAAAAAAGGTTGGAAAGATAAGTTTTAATTGAAACAAAATACAGGAATCATTTACACCTTCACCTTTTCCCTTTGTTTTGCTGTAACGAATTCTATAATAATTTCTCTTTCCTTTTCTTCAATTAAAACAAACTCAATAAACAACTTAAATTTATTATCGGGTACTTTTTTACTTCTTATAACCCTTCCGTAAATGTCCGATAGGGTTTGAGATTTTGAAAGAAATATCTCAAGCCAAAGAATTTCTCCATTTGGAAATGTAATATCAGAAACAAAAGAAATGCCACCCCCACTTATGCTTAAAATCTTTCCTATATAAGGTTTAATTTCATAAGGAAAAGAAATATATTTATTCTCTTTTAAAAGAGATTTTTGTTCTTCTTCAAGAGGTCTAAAAAACAGTTTTAATGACGTATCAATGCGATAATAATGTCTCCTTTGAGTCCGTTCAACATTAGTTGAATGGTCAATTTCTAATAATCCTTTATATTCATCTACAATGCTTTTAATTTTGGTTGGGAAACTATACCCAGCGTCACCAGTTCTCCAGAAATACACTTCAATATTCTGTCCAACATTTAGAAATTCTTTATATTCTTCATACCTTGGCATAAAAATATGTATAGAATCTTCTTTTACGTCAACAATCTTTGAAGCTGTATAATGTTTTTCACCATCGATTACAAATGTAATCCTAACCCTTTGGTCTGGAATTATACCCCTTGTGGATTGAAGGATTTTACCTGGTTGGAATCTATCAAAGTGAAGTTTGCTTCTAATTTCAGAAATATCTTCCGTAAATTCCTCTCTCTCTTCATCATTTAGTTTCAATTTTTTAAATTCAAAATCAACGCATTTATCAAAAAGTTTCATTGACTTAAATATATCAGTTGGCTTTTTTACTTTTGACCTTCTTATCATCTCTCTTAGAATTTTCATCTCTTTCACAGAAAAGTCTTTTGCTTCACACATACGATAAAACCAATCCCATTCTTCAAGTAAATATTTTCTTCTCCAAATCAGATGGAGTATAATTTGAATTGTAATTAATAAAACTATAATAAATCCAATTAATATGCCAAAAGCAATTAAGTTTTCTTTCGACGCTGGTATAATTTTAAAAAACCGAAGTATTGGTCCAAAACTCTCATCCATAATTTTTTTCTCTCATTATTTAAAAAACCAAAAAATTATAAGTTATTTAGTTTATCGTTATTTAATATCAACCTTTTCAATGTTTTGATTTTTTGGTTTTTTTATTTTGCTATCAGTTATTTCTATGCCTGCGTCAACAATCGACCTGATAAATAACAAAAATTCCTTAACAGTTTTATAAAAATGAGGAGATACCTCGTTAGCGAACTTTTTCATATCCTCAAGACATTCATTTACTTCTTTAGACATAGTTTGCTCCATTTATTAATTTTAATTTATTTAAAAGTCATAACTAATGTATAATCCGTAAATCTTGCGTCTATTAGTTCAAGCGAACTTAAAATTCTTGGAAGCATAATGTTTCTTTTAAAATTTCCCAATTCACATATTAATTCTTCTCCTTTTCTCCATACCTTTATGTCTGTCTTTTCAACATTAGGAAGTCTAATTTCATATTTATATCCATTATTATAAGGATAAATCTTAACTGGTTCAGTTATACAAAACATTTTTGTTGGGTCTTTGTCCCCATAGATATCATTAGCCATTTTCATAAGAGAATTAATTCCAATCACTTCATTTTTATACAGTGGGACGTTAAACACAGGAATCGGATAAAACGAGTAAATCGCTTCATCTATATATCTTTTTTGGGACTTTTTCCAAATATTAAAATATGCATCTTCAACTTCGTCAGGCAGGACTTTGTTAATTATTACACAATCGACAATAAATCCAAAAAGATTAAAATAACTATATGCACGTTGAGATTCTTTAATTACCATTTTTTCAGGTTGAACGACTATTCTTATGGAAGAAACTTTCTGGTCGGTTAGAATTTGATACATACCATTAATCTTTTGATAAAGTTCTTCAATTGAAAAAAATACATCATCCGTTGGAAGAGGAACTTTAGATAATTTTTCGGCAATGGGACGAACCGTTTTAACAATTAACCTCTCGATATGAAAAAATTTTTCCATATACCACCCTATTACATCTGGAAAACTCAACATT
>CAZBIT010000277.1:0-4169 GCA_964491835.1 uncultured bacterium | reverse complement strand
TCCAGAGATGCCCTTGACTTGTTCGAATTTCTGCCGAAAAAGGGACCGGCTTGTTTGGGTCGCTTGTATAGGAATCAACTGCCTGCTCTGATTCTTCAAATGGAGGAGTAAATGAAAGATTTCCATTGGTATGAAAATATAGATTTTTCTCTTTCGTTTCCTTTGGTGGCCATTGATCATAAGATTTCCATTGATTTAACCCTGTTTCGAAAACTATAGCTTCAGGTAGATTCGGTTGTCCCTTATCTTTAAGGTAGTAATTGAAGAAGGGGAATTCAACGTTTTCCCTGAAGTAAACGCCGGTTTTCGAGTCGAACTTGATGTTACCTAAAAAATCGCCGTCCCCCCCAGTCCAGCCTCCATGACTCCAGGGACCAACCACAATAATGCTCTTGTTATCAGGATTTTTCTTTTCAATCGTATAGTAAATGCTCATAGGACCATAAAAATCTTCCGCATCGAACCAACCAGCAACATTTAAGATTGGGTGCTTGATATTGTTCAGATACTGGAGAACATTCTGTTTATGCCAATATTCATCGTAATTTCCATGCTCCATGTATTCATTCCATGTTGGAACGCTCTTATGGAAATACCTTTCATCTACATTTGAAACAGGACCAAGGTCTAAAAAGAATTTGTATCCATCAGGCGTTCCATATTCAAATGCTGCTGTCCGCTTCTCCGAAAAATTTGACCTTATCTGGGCATTGCTGGATAACCATCCAAATGTGTACATTAAGCGAAAGGCACCGTTATGATGGAAATCGTCTCCTATCCACATATCAGACGGCGAAGCCTGAGGTGAAGAAGCTTTCAACGCCGGATGAGCATCAATCATACCCATCACTGTTTCCCATCCAGGATAGGAAATTCCCCATTGCCCAACACGCCCGTTATGATTGGGAATATTTTTTAATAACCACTCAATTGTATCATAAGTATCACTGCTTTCATCAGTATCCTGGGGACTTTGTTTGACAGTCCTATGGGGTTCCATTACTACAAACTCCCCTTCAGATTTGAATTTTCCACGAACATCCTGATACACAAAAATAAAACCTTCCCTGGCATAGATGCTATTTGGACCTAATACACGCCTGTAATTATCAATTCCATAATAACCAATCGAATAAGGTGTGCGAAAAAGAAGAAAAGGATATTTCTGATTTTCATCTTTTGGAGTGTAAACCTGCGTGAAAAGTTTTACACCATCCCGCATTGGAATCATATATTCCATCTTAGTGTAGTTTGCTTTAATATCGAAAGACTCTTGAGCATATAAAACACTTGATATCAAAAAAAGGACAATTCCAATCAAAACTAACCGCTTCAACAAACAAAATTTCTGTGCTTTCATACTATACCTCATTTGGTAAATAATGATAAATATAATACTATATAAATGTTGTAAAGTGTATGTCTTCAAAAAATTTTGGATACTTTATACTAAAAATTAAAGTATAAATTTTACTTTTTCAAGCATTTTTTTATATTTTAAAAAGAGAACAATGTTCTTTTTCTTTATTGTAAAATCCGTATAGAATGTTATCTGTTGTCGGCTGGTATTTTTTGGTGTTATTCTTATTCCTGCAATCCTTAATAGTGGTTGAGCCAAATAAGCGATTGAGGGCATAGATTCATATCCTGCTAAAAGCATAAAATCTCCCGTCGGGCTTATAGAAACTCTCGGAGTCGGAGGTGCACTCACAATATCTATCACTTCTTTCGGTGGAAGTTTATATAGTTCCTGAGCATTGAGCAATGAGCAGGAAATTACTATAATAAATGTAACTAACAAGCATTTTTTCATAGTACTTCTCCATTATATTAATTTATTTTTTATTTAAAAAACTTTAACTCTTAAATTAATTTATGGGTCTTCAGGGACTCATATGTTAGATGCCACACCATAGATGGGCATGCAGATTCGCCTTCATCGGAAATTCCGGAACTATTGATTATGAGTCAGTTATTTTAAATTTTAATTAAATTTGTAATATATTAAAAAACAACATAAATGCTTGTGAATCTTGTAATTATAATACTTTCTTACATTGCCACCAAAGTCACGAAAGCGACCATTTAATACCAAAAGTGGCAAGAATTGGAAAGGTCGATATAACATATTTTTACTTTTCTAAAATTAAACAATATATTACTTATAGAATGAAGAATGTAATGTTACTTTTTCTGCTTCTCGATGGCAGCCGGAGCTCTAAAAAACTTTTTAAGGCGGTTGGCATTGAACTTGAGTTTTCGGTCATATGTGTAAATCCCGTTTACTTCCTGCTCTATATCAGTTAATTGTGTATATGTAAAACCTGCGATGTTTGGATTGCTTGTAAGTGTTTCAGTTAAATTGCCGATCATTTCCTCAACCTGTTCAGCGGTCTTTCTGAATCCCCACGTACTCCTATTGTTTTTGGATTGCCCAATGCTGACGTAATCTTTTGTCCAGAAAGTTCCACCGTATTCATCAACTACATATGGCTGTCCCTTGTAAGATACTGAACGCTCAGGAATGTTGATAAAGAAGCTTCTATAATTATCTGGTGAAATGGAACCATATCGTTCCCTAAATTGCTGAAGATCATGGGTATAGTCATGTACCGTGAAAATATCGGTTTCAATATGAACGTATCCACTTGCATCATTGATTGGACGTGTTGGGTCGAGAGCACGAGTGAGTGCCACTGTTTCTTTTATAGCTCTACGATAGGCTTCGGGATTTTCCGCAGCGCCGTGACTTGTTTCGTTGTAAGGTGTCCATGCGACGATTGAGGGATGGTTCAGGTCTCTCATGACTACTTCGCACCATTCGCGTTGAATGTTGTGAACTCCCTGGGGATTGCCAAACGAGCTAGTGCCACCCCAATCACTGAACTCCCCCCAGGTAAGATATCCAAGACGGTCAGCCCAGTAATGAAATCGCTCCTCGAAAACCTTCTGATGAAGACGTGCACCGTTAAATCCGACTGCCAGCGATCGTTCAATATCGCCTTTGAGTTCTGCGTCGCTGGGTGCTGTCCATATACCTTCAGGATAAAATCCCTGATCGAGCACAAACCTTAAGAAAATGGGCTTATTATTTAGGTAAAAACAGTTATCCTCGATGTGAAATTTTCGTAATCCTGCGTAACTCTTCACCGAATCAATTATCTTTTTGCCGTCCAGCAACTCAAAATAAAGATTATAAAGATAAGGGTCAGTAGGACTCCATGGGTGGGATTCTTTGATTTCGAGTTTTACCGGGACGCCACTTCCAGATGATGATCGAACTGAAGAAATCTTTTTTCCATCAGCAGAAAAGAGTGCTGCGTGAAACTCCAGATTGCGGTGGTAGTTTTTCACAACGGGTATCAGTGTAAAACTGCCATTGTCCAGGTCTGGTATGATTCGGACAGATTCAATGAAACTCTGAGAACATGCCTCAATCCAAACTGTCTGCCAGATTCCTGTGATGCGTGTATAAACGACACCGTATGGTTTAAGTTTCGTACTCTGCTTTCCTGAAGGCTGGACATCAGAACGAACATCGTCAAGGGCACATACAACAAGATTGTTTTCACCATTCCGCAGAGCATCTGTAATCTCAAAGGAGAATGAAACAGTACCTCCATAATGACGACCGACCAGTTTCCCGTTAATCCAAGCACGGCAGTCGTAATCAACACCTCCAAAATGCAAAAATATACGCTTACCATCCCATTCTCTCGGAAGGGTAAACGTCCGATGATACCATATAGCCGGGATAAAATCCGTGTATTCGATACCGGATAGTTTGCTCTCCGGGCAGAAAGGAACTACGATTTTTTGATTGAAAGTCGAGGGATTTTCCTGCCACTCTTTTTCGATTCCTGAGACTCCAAAATCAAAAGCAAAATCCCATTCACCATTTAGATTCATCCAGGTTTCACGGTAAAATTGAGGTTTTGGATGTTCCGCTCTGGGGATTTGTTTCTCTATTTCGCCTGCTTCAGTCGGGAAGGCAGAAACTAAAAACAAAAATTGAATCAAAATAATAGAAAGGTTTTTCACCAAAGTTTTAAGTTTGGTTTGCGTTTTCATATTAACTCCTCTTTTTGATTTTCGTAATGTCAAATATCAACCACAGAGAGCACAGAGAAAACATTTAATGTAAATAAAGTAAGAGGAATTTTGTTCAT
>CAZBIT010000276.1:0-4173 GCA_964491835.1 uncultured bacterium | reverse complement strand
GGGAATTTCGAAAAAATAATCGTATGTTTAAAATTGAAAATTTTTATTCAAAAATTTTTTGTGTGAATGATAATATTTTTATAGTAAATAGTAAACCTGATATTATTACTAATATTAGAGAATGTTTAAAATATTATTTTAGCAATAAGACAACAATTAATTACAAGTTTCATTGACCTATTATAAATGAGTCGAATCCAAAAAGGTTAAAACTGCAAATTTCACTAATTAACACTAATTAATGTTTATTAACTTAAGTAACATTAAATTCTTTAAATTCGCAAAATTAGTGGTTTTTAGAGTAGACTCATAAATATTATTGTTAAAATTGGTTAATTTTATATGTAAAAATTGTGGTGAATTTTGTAGGGAAATATCACATTTTCTTGGAATTTGTTTAAAGTGCATAAGAAAAGATTTCGAAAATGTTCTTCCAATCATTAAAGAGCGTCATTCTGAAAGTAGGAGAAAGTTTGGTCTTCCAGAACAACCGCCCAAAAATCCTAATGGAGTATTATGTAGAATTTGTGCGAATGAATGTCAAATCGGAGAGGGAGATATAGGATATTGTGGTCAAAGAAAAAATGTTGATGGGAGATTATATCACATAAATGGGACTAAAGATAAGGGTTTTGTTTACTGGTATTATGACAATCTCCCTACAAATTGTTGTGCAGATTGGGTTTGTGCGGGATGCAGTTCTTCTGGATACCCGAATTATTCTTATTCCAAAGGTCCGGAATATAATAAGAAAAACCTGGCAGTATTTTATAAGTCCTGCACTTTTAATTGTTTGTTCTGTCAGAATTGGGATTTTCGCATAAAAGAAAAAAATCCTAAATTCTTGAAATCCTTTGAATTGGCGGATGCTGTGGATGATGATACATCTTGTATTTGTTATTTTGGAGGAGACCCTACTTCGCAAATATTACACGCAATATACACTTCAAAAATTGTGTTAAATCAGAATAAGGGGAAAATTGTAAGAATTTGCTGGGAAACAAATGGGAATATGAATAAAAATTTATTAAAAACTGTGGCGGAATTATCATTAAAAAGTGGTGGATGTATAAAGTTTGACCTTAAATCATTTAATGAAAGGATAAATTTTGCTTTATGTGGAGTAAGCAATAAAAGAACACTGGATAATTTTAAATGGCTTTCTAAATTCATTTCTATCAGACCTGACCCTCCATTGTTAATTGCAAGCACTCTTCTTGTGCCTGGATACGTTGATGTGGAAGAAATATCTTTAATTTCAAAGTTTATTGCGGATATTAATAATGAGATTCCATACAAACTTTTGGTATTTCATCCTCAGTTTTATTTTAGGGATTTACCTGTTACTTCAAAAAAGTTAGCTTATGATGCTTTGGATATTGCAAAAAAAACAGGTTTAAAAAATGTTGATATTGGGAATAAACATCTTTTGAAGGATTAGTAAAAATAATTTCATTTATATTATTATTTTAACTTACAAATAAAAAAATATTTCTAATGTATAAGTATATAACTATTTGTAATTATTAATTATAAAAGTATTATTATTTATAATATTGGAAGGAGTGATAATAAAATGAATAATCAAAAAAGTAAAAAAATATTAATGGTAATAGCACCAGAGCAGTTTAGAGATGAAGAATTGAACCAACCTATGGAAATATTTAAGAAGAAAGGAGCAATAGTTACCATTGCTTCAACTTCTTTGGGCGAAGCAAAAGGGATGTTTGGTTCAAAGGTAAAAGTGGATAAATTAATTTCAAGTGTGAATTATAATGATTATGATGCGATTGTGGTGGTTGGGGGAATGGGTTCCCCCGACTATCTTTGGAATGATTCTAATCTCAAAAATCTGATAATAAACGCTAATAAAAGTAGTAAAATAATTGGTGCTATCTGTCTATCTGGTGTTGTTCTCGCTCGAGCCGGAATATTAAAAGGAATCGAAGCCACCGTCTATAGAACGACTGAATCTTTAAAAGAATATTCTCAATATGGAGCAAAATATAATCCAAAGAACGTTATTAAATCAGGCAACATTATAACTGCTGACGGACCGGCATCAGCAAGGGACTTTGGCAACGCAATTGCTAACGCATTAATATAAAAATAATTTTTGCTTTATATCAACTTGTTATTCTACGTTCAATACGATTGTTGCTGAAATTTTTACTTATTCACCTGATGCAGATTTTGTTATAACAGGGTTTCCCGGGTTATCAAAAATGTGGCAATCTAAATTGTATTTACCAATTGAAGTTGTTCAGATTTAATTGGAAAAATTATTATGTCATATAAAATAGTTCTTACAGTTGACCGCACGATGGCAAGTAATTACAGAAACAAACAAGTTTATGGTATAGCATCGTCTCTTCCAGAAAGTGTTATGCCACAATGGATTCACAATTATTTTTTCGTTCCTTCAAGTAAGGTTAAGGAAAATGGAGAGTTGATTTATGGGAGTACTGGAATGAGAAAAATTGAAGCTGCACTAATCGATAGCGGTATTGTTTCAGAAAGTGAAATAATTTTTGTTCATCCTGAGTATATTGAGAAAGTTGTGAATAAAGAAACTGAAATAATTGGTATTAGCACTTTTGACCCCCTTGGGATAGGACCTGTTACGTCAACATTTACAAATTTAATAAGTGGAGAATCACATATTAGTAAAAGTTTCAAGAATTTATTGAAAAAATCTGTGTTTAAAAACAGGAAAATAAAAATTATTGCAGGGGGACCCGGAGCCTGGCAACTTATTCAACCAGATGTTAATGGAAATATTCCATATAAGGAGTTTGGAATCGATGTTGTTGTTATTGGTGAAGGTGAGATAACATTACCAAAAATTATTAATGAAATAAGAAAAGGAAACCAAATTGGAGATGTTTTTTATGGAGAAACCGTTCCTGTCGATAAAATTCCAAATATAAAAAAACTAACGGTTGTTGGGACAATTGAAGTTACGAGGGGATGTTATAGAAAATGTAAATTTTGTAATCCTACAAATAAAGAATTCCGATCACGTTCTATCGATGATATTTTAATTGAATCAGAATTAATATTAAAAAATGGAGGTAAAAGAATTACTTTTCATGCTGAGGATATAATGCATTACGGTGCAAAAAATATAAAAGTTAATAGTGATGCTGTAATAAACCTTTTTGAGACGGTCTCAAAATTGAATGGGATTAGGTCCATTTCGGCAACTCATGCTACAATTTCTTCTGTAGTTAGTGCTCCTGACGTTGTTAGAGGAATATCAGAGATTTTAGGGCTTGGAACGAAAAAGCACCCTGGAAAATTTTTTCAAGTTGGCATAGAATCTGGAAGTAAAAATCTTATGAGTGAACTGATGCCAGGAAAAATTTCTCCATTTAAATTTGATGAATGGCATAATGTAGTAATAGAAGGTTTTAAAATATTAACAAAAAATCATATCATTCCAATTAGTTCAATAATATTTGGTCTTCCCGGAGAAACCAAAGAAGATATTCTTGAAACAATAAATTTAGTAAAATCACTTAGAAATTTTCCAAGTTTAATCACTCCATTTTATTTTGTTTCAATGGGTAATACACTGCTTGATAGAAAAAAACATTTTAGTAATGAGGATATGGGCGTGGAAAACTATAAACTTTTGGCACTTTGCTGGGAACATAATTTCTTTTGGGCACCAGAATTATATAAAGTGTTTGCAGTGAATACGAGTTTTTTTGAAAGAACATTTATATTAAATTTTTTAAAAATATGGGGAAGATATACAAGTAATAAGGTTAAAAAGTTTACTGAAAGAAAAGTTAGTGAGTTAAATAGTAAATGAAAAATATATTATTGTTTAGTTATTTTTCCTATGTTATTTATTGAATTTATTTATTATCTTATTTAAATAAAATGATTTATTATGAAATATTTTAGTGAAATAAATAAGAAAGGGGGCTAAAAATGAAAAAGAAAATCTTTATATTCTTTATAACTTCTTTAATATTAATTTCATTTTTATTATTAATAAGTTTTGGGAATCAGTTGAAGAAATCTTCTGAAAAAACTAACATCAATACTTTGACGAAAAAAGAAATGCAAGAGGGTTGGAAACTTTTGTTTGACGGCAAAACTCTCGATGGATGGATTTTAGATAAACCAGATGCATGGATAATTGAAGATGGAACTATATCC
>CAZBIT010000275.1:0-4176 GCA_964491835.1 uncultured bacterium | reverse complement strand
CGCTCAAACCATAATTGTCCATCTTTGAGTGGTGCTACTGCACTTATTAACGGTTCAACATTTATTACACCTCTGTTAATCAAATCAATGCTAACTGGATATTCACCACTTGAAGCACAAGACCCATAAATCGAAATTTCTTTCGTTACAGTTAACTGCAGTGGTAATTCAATTATAGGGGATAAATTCCCAATTAGTGTAAGTGAGCCACCCTTTCTAAGAGAATTAACCGCCGTTTTAATAGTTTGGGGAATTCCAACGACCTCAAAAACACAATCTGCGCCTTTATTCTTTGTTTGCTTATAAACTTCGGATTGAACGTCATTTTCATTTGAATTAAGTCCTATATCAGCACCAAATCTTATTGCCAACTCAAGCTTCTTTCGATTAATATCCACTGCGATTATTTTGCGACATCCCGATATTTTAAGTAATTGAATGATAAGTTGACCAATAACTCCAGCACCAACTACCACCGCGGTATCATTTATTGATATTGACGTTCGATTAACAGAATGCAAAGCAATGGAAAGTGCCTCAATCATTGTCGCATGCTCAAAACTAATTTTGTCGGGCAAACGATATAAAATACGTTCAGGAACAGCAATATACTCGGCAAACGCTCCATTCTGACGGTATTCTTTGCAAGATACGCCCAATACTCGCCGATTATCACAAAGATTAATCGACCCTCGCTTGCAAAAATTACATTTTCCACAATAAATTGTTGAATCAAACGTAACTCTTTCACCCTTTGAAAATTCCGATACATTTTCCCCAACCTCGGCAATTATGCCAGATGCTTCGTGTCCCATTATAATCGGTGGAATTCGACGACCCGTGCTTCCATCCATACCATGAACATCACTACCACATATCCCACACGCTATCACCCCCACAAGAACGTCATTAAGACCAATTTCTGGCACAGGAACATCCTCATATCCAAAATGATTATACTCTTTCAAAACTAACGCTTTCATAATATTGTCATTCACTAAATACTATTTTATGTCACTGTGGATTATGCTTCTCATTTACTTTTTATCTCATTATAAACTGATTCTATTAATCCTTCTTCATTTTTAGGGAACTCACTTTTTATTTCTTCAAGATTCTTACCTTTTTCAATTAAGGTTCTAACCTTTTCCTGTCGATTTTTCATTTGTTTGATATGCTCCTTTACATTTTCTCTGTTTGCAATTTCGCTATGACCACTGCAAAACTTTTCAGCATTTATCGTTTCAAGCATTTTTGTCAATGTCTTAACATTTTCAAAAGAATTGCCTCCTTTATAAGAGTGAATAAGTTGAGGTCTTGTTAAAAACATTTGGTCTCCAATGAACGCAGTTTTTTCTTCGGGGAAATAAACGACGATGTCTCCTGTCGTATGACCGATGCCAAAATACCATAACTCAACTTTCTTTGAACCTAAATAAATATCCATTTTATCGCTAAAAGTTAAAGAAGGAATAAAAGGTGCCAATTCAGGTTTATTCCATTCCGATGATGTTCCATCTCTTCCAGCGTGAAAAAATTCCTTACGGCAATTCTCATGAGATATAATAGTCACTGATTCAGGAAAATACTGATTTCCTCTAACATGGTCTCCATCGCTGTGAGTATTTACTAAATATTTAATTGGTTTATCAGTAATTTTTTTAAGTCCCTCAATCACTTGCTCTACCGATTTTTTATCCTGTTTGGCATCGATTATCAGAATACCGTTATCACCAATATATGCTCCACCATTTGCACCCTGTCCTCCCAGAATTTCATAAAGCCCTTCAGATATCTTGTTAAATCTAACCGGCTGAACTTCTTTCTGCTGAGCAAATAAATTCAATAAGCCAAAATATATGAAGATAAAAGTAAAAATCATTTTCTTGTTCATTTTAAAACCTCCTTAAAATTTTTTATCTATGTAACCCAGGCAACCTCCTTAATCCCATTTTTCGAGTTTAAATTGCTCTCCATCATAAACGCCATATGTAAAATTATCAATCCAGTCACCGATATTTACAAAATACTTGTTTCCAAACTTCTCAATAATTGGAACATGTGTGTGACCCATTATAACGTAATCCACTCCTTCTTTAAATTTCTTCTGGGCAAACTCAAAATACTCATCAAATAAAGAATTTTTCTTATTTTGTGTATTTATCCTACTTTTGCTTGAAAAATATTTTGCTAAAAACACGCCAAGGTCAGGATGAATAAGTTTATACAACCAAATATCAAACCTATTTCTCAGAATACTCCTCAAAATCAAGTATCCTTTATCTTTCTTAATAAATCCATCACCATGATGAAGATAAAACCTTTTAGAAAGCAAATCCATAGTTAATGATTCCTTATAAAACTCAATTCCCAATTCTTTTTTAAAGAAACCATTTTCCCAAAAATCGTGATTACCACCAACAAAAATCACCCTTACCCCTTTTTGCACAAGATTGTAAAGAATTGTCAATATTTGAAAACATTCTTTTGGAATTAAGTATTTGTATTCAAACCAAAAATCAAAAAGGTCACCAAGAATAAACAAATAATCATTTCTCTTTAAATTCAATTCCAAAAATTTTTTAAATTTTTCTTTCTTTTTTTTCTCTTTTTCCTCTTTTTCTGAGCCAAAATGGGCGTCAGATATAAAAAACAATTTAAATTCTTTATCCATTTAAAAAACAGAATTTTATTTCATTATAAAATTTTTTTTAATATATTTATAAATAAATAAAATTGCAATAGGTAAAAATAATATAGTATTTTTCTTTCATAAAATTTATAAAAAAATTCACTCATTAAATTATGTTGAAAAACAATAAATTAAAATACATTTATTTCATTATATTTACTTTATTTTCACTTTCATTTGTATCAGTTTATGCTGAAGAAGTAAAAACTTTTTCACTTTCTTATGAAAATGCAAAACATTTTCAAATAGAAAATCTGCCAATTAAAAAAATATCCACACCCAAAGTAGGGCTTGCCTTAAGCGGGGGTGGAGCGCGGGGATTCGCACACATAGGCGTTCTTAAAGCACTCGAAGAAAACGATATACCTATTGATTACATCACTGGAACAAGTATAGGAAGTGTAATTGGAGGACTTTATGCTGTTGGCTATTCTCCCGATGAACTCGAAAAACTTACATCGCAGATAGAATGGGATAAAATATATTTCGACACTCCAAAAAGAAGAGACTTATTTTTAGGGCAAAAACAGGACATTACGTCCTCTCTCTTTAACATTCGATTTAATGGATTAAAACCATACATCCCTCAAGCAATATCTGCAGGTCAAAAACTTTCAAGTATTCTTAATGACCTTATCATAAACTCTTGTTATAATCTTTATAAAGATTTCAATGAATTTAAAATTCCTTTTAAATCAGTCGCGACAAACTTTCTCACAGGAAAAAAAGAAATTCTCGATAAGGGAGACCTCAACCAGGCAATACTTGCAAGCATAGCAATTCCATTATTATTCCCACCCGTCGAAATCGAAGGCAAATTGCTCGTAGAAGGTGGACTCGTCAACAATATTCCAACTGACATCGTTAAAGAGATGGGCAGCGATATAATCATT
This sequence comes from uncultured bacterium, assembly GCA_964491835.1. Taxonomy (GTDB): domain Bacteria; phylum SM23-31; class SM23-31; order JAUVVT01; family JAUVVT01; genus CAZBIT01. The sequence goes on along the minus strand of CAZBIT010000275.1, from coordinate 591 downwards.
ACCGTAAATACCATTTCTCCCCTTAGAAAAGAAAGAGATTTATCACTTCCTTGGGAACAGGCAGACCAGGTCATCGGAATTATGCAAAGACCGATTAATGAAGAATCTTTAAAAATTTCAGACATAATAATTCAACCAGACCTTAATGATATGCTTGCCACTGATTTTAAAAACATTGAAAATGCCATAAAAATCGGATATCTGTCAACCTTAAATAAAATAAACGATATAAAAAAACTCCTTTCAAAAAATCTTGAAAATGAAAATAATGAAAAAATCTTCATAGAAGAAATCAAAATTAAAGGTCTCACTCATAGAACTCCAGAAACTATCCTTTCCTTAATAAAAATAAATAAAAATGATTACATTTCAAAAAAGGATATAATTGAAAACCTCCAATATATTCATAATTCTGGTTATTTTTTAGATGTTCAGGCATCCATTTCAGATTCATTAAACAGTAAAAGAATCACATTCACATTAAGAGAAAATCCATTGATTAAAAAGATTATTATCGACGGTAACAATTCCATTTCTAATGATGAAATACAATCCGTTATTAAAAATAAAGAAGGAAACGTTTTCAATTCA
>CAZBIT010000274.1:0-4215 GCA_964491835.1 uncultured bacterium | reverse complement strand
GAAATCAAAGCATAATAAAATGAGCGCTTGGGCTTGGACACAGCCAATGCAATCAAAAGAACGTCAGGAGGAACAATAAAAAAAGATGATTCACAAAACGCAACCAAAAACAACGCTAACGTTCCATACTTTGAATCTGCCCAACTTAATACCCAGTCGTAAAGAGATTTAAGAAATTTCATAATCCCAACCCTCAACACCAATCAAAGGAACAAATGCACAACCGCAAACTTCTTCCGTTGAGTATCTTCCCCTTTTTTTCGTTATGACATTTAACCTCTGAGAATGCAAATCTCCAATGGGAATCACCAATTTCCCATTTTCTCTCAATTGTTCAAGTAAACTTTGTGGAACCATTGGTGCTCCCGCAGTTACCATTATTCCATCATAAGGAGCATATTCCTTCCATCCCAATGTTCCATCATTCACCTTTATCACTATGTTATGGTATCCCATTTCATCGAGTAATTTCCGCGAATTCCTTGCAAGAACTGGGTCTCTTTCTATACTAAAGACCTTTTCACATAGTTCCGCAAGTATTGCGGCTTGATAACCAGAACCCGTTCCTATCTCGAGAACTTTTTCATTTCCCTTCAACTCCAATTTCTCCGTCATAAGAGCAACGATGTATGGCTGGGAAATTGTTTGTGATTGACCAATCGGCAATGGAAAATCTTTATACGCTCTATCTTTCAATCCTTCATCTACAAATCTATGCCGTTCAACTTTTTTCATTACTTCAATAACTCTCTCATCTTTTATTCCACGACTCTTTATCTGCTCATCCACCATCTTCTCTCTTGCACGAGAATAATCAACCATAAATATCCCTCTGTTATTTCCCCCAGAAAAAACTCGATATATAAACAAAAATAAATCCGAATATATCTCTTATGGGACTTATATTACTTTTCGAATCGTTATAAATCGTCTTTATTTCAACAGAATCTATTTTAAACTTATTTAATCCTGCTTTTAAAAGTAATTCTGATTCAAGCGAAAAATGATTTTTAAATAGTGAGATTTTTTCAATCACCTTTCTATTAATCATTCTGAAACCACACTGACTATCTTTAACCTTCTGACCTATTCGAAGGGAAATTAAAAACGACGTGATTTTATTTGAAAGAATTCTATGGTAAGGCATATTTTTTATATTGCCCATTCTATTACCAATTATTAAATCAGAATCGCCATTTTTCGCCTTTTCCAAAAATTTATTAATTTCTGATGATTGATGCTGTAAATCTGCATCTATTGTGATTATCCATAAAAAAGCTCTTTTAATTGCTTCATCAAATCCTTTTCGCAGTGATTTACCTTTACCCATATTTCTTTCATTGAAAATAACACAAACGCCTGAACTTTCTGCTATCGTCTTTGTATTATCTTTTGAACCATCATCAATAACTATTATTTTACTTTTATCCACATATTTCTTCAATTCTTCAAGTAATTTTCTTAAATTTTTTTCTTCGTTAAAGGCAGGTATTACCACACAAAAGTCATTCATATAAATTATTATTTTATCTTTTTTAATTCATCACGCAATTTCGCTGCCCTTTCATAATCCTGTTTTTCTATTGCCTCTTTCAGATCTCTTTCCAATTTTTGTTGTATCGTTAAGGGCATAGTTTCTTTGATACCCGCATAATATTGAGTAAGAAACTCGATTTCTCTGCTCGTTTCAATTAACTTTTCTTCCCCCTTTTTCTTATAATAATTTTCAATCGCTCGAATACCCATATTAATTGCTTTTAATGCACGATTATAATCCTTTTCTTCCAAAGCAAGAGAACTCTTGGCACGTGTATTCATCATAATAACATAAGGTCTGTATTGTTCAAACAGCAAAACATCCTCTTCATCCGCTGCATAATTTTCTACAAAATCAAATACCTTAAGATTTCTTGCAGTATCCCTTTCCGCTCTTTTATAATCTTCAAGCTGAAAAAAACTCAAATATCGATGATAATACTGTATTGATTCATAGTTAAGTTTCAAGCATTCATCCGAATTTAAAACAAAATTCTCATCATTTCCATACTTATCAATATGCTTCTTTAATAATGATTCATAATACTCTAAAAATGATTCATATCCATAAGGCATTTTACCATCGGGCCTTCCATTTATTTCCATCTGCAATAAACCAAGGTCAAGTCGCAATTGAATTTTTTCCTTGCCATCATCACCAACTATTTTCCTTACGGAAATTTCAGTCGGCTTATGCTCCCAACCTTCCATTATACTTGTTATATCCTTACTCATCGATGCTCCCAATTATAAAAGACGATTATTTATTAAAGGTAAAAAATTTTTAATTAAATTAACAATAATTAATCAATTTTTCAATAAATTATTTCGATGTTTCATTAAATTAATTAATAGTTTTTCTGAAGCATCTGATATAAGTTTCCTTGTATTTTGCATTGCTTCTTTTTCCGATATATTCTTTGAAACAAGAGATTCCATCCCCGAAATTCCTTTTATATCTGATTTTTTTAAATACGGGTCGATTATTCCTGCAATCAACAATACGCTTTTGTTATATTTTAATGCCAATTTTAATATGCCGTTCACTGCCTTTCCTAAAAGAGTTTGATTATCAAACTTGCCCTCACCTGTGAAAATTATATCTGCATATTTTATCATCCTTTCAACTCCAAGTTTTTCCATAACTAATTCAATCCCTGAGCAGAGTTCAGCATCAAGAAAAGCTACCAAACCCGCGCCAAGACCACCCGCTGCACCAGCCCCTTTTATTTCAGAGACGTTCTTTCCAATACACTCCTTTATTTTCTTTGAGAGATTGGTTAAGCCATTTTCAAGAAACATCACCTGTTCTGAGATTGCTCCCTTTTGTGGACCATAAACTTTCGCTGCACCATTTTCCCCAAGAAGTGGATTAGATACATCACAAGCACCTATAAATCTTGTTGATTTCACTTTTGGATGCAAATTGGAAATGTCTATTCTCGTTATTTCATTCAAAACTCTTCCGCTCATCCTTTCAAGTTTTTTCCCATTAGAATAAAAAATAATCCCCAATCTATGAGCAAGTCCAGTTCCACCATCAACCGTAGAACTCCCTCCAAGACCAATGATTACCTTCTCAACGTTTTCCTTCAAAATTTCACATATCAACTCTCCTACTCCTTCCGTACTTGTTAATAGGGGATTTCGCTTTTTTTTTGGAACAAGAGGAAGCCCAATAACAGATGCTACGTCCATTACTGCGGTGTTTCCATCTTCAATAAGTCCATAATATGATTTAATCTTTTCACTTAATGGTCCTGTAACCTCTACTCTTTTTATAATTCCATTTAACTTTTCTGTGAGTATCATACTCATTCCTTCGCCACCATCCGAAAGAGGCGCTTTCATAATTTCCACGTCGGGAATAATACGCTTTATTCCTTCCTCCATTGCAGAAACAACCTCGCTCGAAGTTGCACTTCCCTTAAAAGAATCAGGTGCAAGTAATATTTTCATCTCATATTTTCTTTATATATGAAAAAGTTTTTATAAAATTACTATTTAAATTTCTCTTCTTTTAATTCTTCAATTTCGTAAACAATCAACATTGACCAGTTTCCAACCGCTTTTTCAACATAAGAATGAATTATAATTCTCTTGCCAAAAAACAATTTATCATACCACTTTTCAACCGTATCGGAATCAAGATAAACACTGTAAAATATAACCTTATTCTCTTCTATTTTTAGAGAATCTGAAATTCCTTCCATAGTGCATTTTGCAAAACCTTTTCTATCCTGTATTGTAGCAAAATTTCTAAACATCATCTCCATAACAATGCATTTCCCTTCAAACTTTTCGGGAAGAAGAATAAAATTTTTTGCAGAAACTCTTATCTCAACTTTATCTTGACTTGCATTCCCAAAACTGAAAATGCAAAATATAAATATTAAAAATAATTTATATACTCTCATATATCTTTTAAAAAGTTAATTCCAAAAAATCTACTATATAAAGTATAACTATTTTCTAAAAATTCAAGCATATTTACAAAAAAATAATATTTATGATTTTTTCTCTTGGATACAAGATTATTATATATTGTTATGGTTCAGCGGAAATATGACAAAAAACATATGAAATAAGGATAATTGATGAATGAAGTAAATATATTATAAGGATAAAGAGTTTCATTAAATTATCAACATATTTTGTTTGTTTATAGATTATTTTTTT
>CAZBIT010000273.1:0-4219 GCA_964491835.1 uncultured bacterium | reverse complement strand
TCTGGTTATAGGTGGTGGAATAGGATTGCCTCCACTCAGGTCTTTTATTCTGCCCGCTATTGCAAAAAGAGGAAAATTTAAAAAATTTACAATACTTTACGGTGCAAGAACTCCAGAAGACAGGGTATATAAAGATTTATTAAAAGAATGGAGTTCAAGAAGAGACGTTGAATTTCTTGAAACTGTCGATGTTGCAACCAATGGATGGAAGGGAAACGTAGGTGTTGTTACAACGTTGTTTAAAAAAATTAGTATTGACCCTAATAGTACAGTTGCTTATACTTGTGGTCCTCCCATAATGATAAAGTTTGTCATAGGAGACCTGCTTAAAATGGGTTTACCAGATGATATGATTATTTCTACTCTTGAAAGATATATGAAATGTGGAGTTGGAAAATGTGGACATTGTGCGATAGGACATAAATATGTATGTGTTGATGGTCCAGTATTTTCATATAAAGATATCAGAGCTCTACCTGAAGAAGAATAATTTTTAAAGTGCGTCATAATATTTTTTATTTCATCGGAAATATTTCTATTTTTTAAAATATGGAAAATTTTGAAAAAACAAAAAATACACCAACGTATCAAAAATTAAAAAATGATTTAAAAGAAATATTAAAAGGAAAAATAGTGATTATTGGGATTGGTAATCCTATGAGAGGCGATGATGCTGTTGGCAATGAACTTGTAGAAAGAATAATGAATACAGTGAAGTTTGATTGCATAAAGTGTGAAGAAGTACCGGAAGATTACACTGCTGACATAATTTCAAAAAATCCCGACACATTACTCATAATCGATGCAATTAATTTAAATCAAAATCCTGGTGATATTATAATATTAAAACCTGAACAATTAAAAGATGAATGTTTCGATGCTCATAGAATTCCCATAAGTGTTTTTGTTAAGTATTTAAAAAATTTTGTCAAAAACAATGTTTATATACTTGGGATTCAACCTAAAAATATTAGTTATAATAGTTTTTTAAGTGAGGAAGTATCTGAATCTATTGAAATGCTTGAAAAATTATTTAATGATATTTCAGAACTAAAAAATTAGAGAAAAAATAATGGATAATATTGTTCTTTTATTACTGCTTTTGCCTATATTAGGGGCTATATTTTCTGGCTCATTGAAACAAAAACTTAGTGATTTTTTTGTTTTAATTAGTACAAGTTTAACATTTATTCTTGTTTTGTTAATTATTTTAACAATTTACCCAAATACTCAGGAGCATCTTATTATAAGATTACCCTGGATTGAGGGATTGGAAAATGTTAGTATTTTTGGATACCTTATTGACCCTTTGAGTATGCTTCTTTTGTTCATTGTGTCTTTATGGGGTTTTCTGGTAATGTTATATTCCTCAGATTACATAAGTACAGGTAATAAAGAACACCCAACATATGAAGGCAAACAGAGGCATAATTTCTGGATGATGCTTTTTGTTATGTCGATGCTTGGAGTAGCAATATCACCTAATTTTCTTCAACTTTACATATTCTGGGAATTGACCACAATTTGCTCGTGGGCTTTAATATCACATTATAGAAATGAAGAGTCACTTAAAGCGGGATTTAAGGCTTTATTAATGACTTTTGGTGGGGGCATCTTTTTCGCCATATCAATTGTTATAATTTTCGTTAAAACAGGTTCTTTTGATTTTTCTGCAATTAATTCTCTATCACCCGGTCTTAGAAATTTGGTATTTATATTCTTTTTGATTTCTGCGTGGGCAAAATCTGCACAGGTTCCTTTTTTTACCTGGCTTCCAGACGCTATGGCAGCACCCACTACGGTAAGTATGTATCTTCATGCTGCATCAATGGTTAAAGCAGGCGTATTTCTAATAGCAAGAATTGCTGTTTCATCGTATTCTTTGTCATTTGGTGTCGGTTTGGTTACTGCAATTATGGCTATAGTAACTATGCTCGTTGGAGTGTACTTTTTCTTTTTCCAGGACGATTTAAAAAAACTTTTGGCATATTCAACAATAACACATCTTGCTTATATATTGCTTGGAATCGGAATGGGTATAATGGGCTCTAAAACAGGATTTGCCGGAGGTATTCTTCATATCATAAATCACGCTGCAGCAAAGGGGCTTCTTTTTCTCTGTGTAGGGGCAATTTCTTATGGGACTGGTGTTAGAAGTATTAAAGAACTAAGTGGATTAAGTTATAAAATGCCTCTAGTATCGACTGCTTTTATGATTGGTTTTTTAGCATTAACGGGCGTTCCACCTTTTTCCTGCTTTTGGAGCAAATTTTTCCTGTTTATGGGAGCAGTGAATATTGGTGGAACAGTAGGGTATCTTATATTAATTCCATTCCTTTTGGAAGCCGTTGTTGCTTTTGCTTGGTTTTTAAGAGTGGGACAAAAGGTGTTTTTTGGGGAAGTTTCTGAAATAAGTGCAGAAGCGAAAAAGACACCTTTTAAAATCAATTTTGCTTTAATTGTTTTAATTATACTTTGTCTGGCAGCACCTTTAATCGGTCTGCCTTTAACAAATTTATTAGAATAATAAAAATATGGATAAGGTTAAATGAATCCAATTGATTTAATAATTTCATCAGTATTTGTTTTAATAATTGGTTCCGGAATTACCTTTTTAATTGCTCATTTAAAGGAAAAAAGTAACGAAGTTTGTGGATATGTTTCTCTTTTATTTGTCGTTGTTTCCGCTATTGGAGTCCTCATTGTTTCAATATTGGCAATTACTAAAGGAGCAATATTAATAAAGGAACCGTTATTAATTGTCCCTGGGATAAACTCCGGACTTACATTTAACATCGATACTTTGAGCGCACTGTTTTTAGGCACTATTGCAATTCTTATGATTTCAGTTTCGACATATTCAATTAAATTTATGGCTATACCTTTTTACGAAGATTTAAATATGGTTGGTTATTATCCTCCTCTTCTTCTTTATTTTGCTTCGTTAATAATTGTGGTCTCAGTAAATGATATGTTCTTTTTCTTTATGGCATGGGAATTTATGACGCTGTCATCTTATACTCTCGTCATTTTTGACAGAAAACAAAAAGAGCGTTTGAGAGCGGGATTTAAATATTTTTTAATGACGCACATAGCAACTGCCTGTATGTTTTTGGCAGCTATAATTCTTTACAATTATGGAGATTCGTTTAATTATGTTTCTTTGAGTTCCTCTATGAGAGGTTTGATAAACACTAACCCAGCACTTGTCCATATTATATTGGGATTATTTTTTATCGGATTTGCAACAAAAGCAGGTGTCTTGCCTTTCGGAGATTGGTTACCCGATGCATATCCGGCAGCCCCAACTCCAGCGGCTTCGATGTTTGGAGGTATAATGTCAAAAATTGGCGTCTATGGTATCATAAGGGTTTTTTGTGAAATACTTCCCATATCTGTTTTTTCACAATACTGGGGTGTTATTATAGCGATTTTTGGAACTTTCTCAATATTTGTAGGGACAATGACTGCTTTGGTCCAGGAAGATACAAAACGACTTCTTTCTTTTCATGTTATAGGACAGATTGGATATATGTTGCTTGGAATCGGTATAGGTATCTATTTTTTACCTTCAAACAAATTCATTGCAACGGTTGCTCTTGTAGGCGGGATATTCCATTTATTTAACAATGCATTATATAAGTCATCGTTATTTTTAAGTGCTGGTTCCATTTTTTACAAAACTGGTACGAGAAACCTTAATAACGTTGGTGGATTATCTAAATTAATGCCAATAACTGCATTTGCAACAATTATAGCTTCATTATCGATTGCTGGGATGCCACCTTTTAATGGTTTTTCAAGCAAATGGTTGATTTATCAATCTTCCATTGTTGGAGGTATGGCAAATCCATTATTTATTGCTTTGGGTATTGTTGCCATTTTTATATCTGCAGTGACATTAGCTTCGTTCTTTAAATTTTTTGGTTCATCGTTTTTAGGAAAACTCTATGAAGAAGGTCAAAAATTAGAAAAAAAAGATGTTCCAAAAGCAATGTTAATTCCACAAGTTGTTTTAAGTGCTTTATGCATATTGATAGGAATTTTTCCTGTCTTTGTAATAAAAGTTATTTATAATGCAGTGAGTGGAATATTAGAAACAGGAACTACTCCTTTATTTAGTTCAATATATGGAAATTCTCTAATTGGAATAACTCTTAATTTTGGAAGTGGAATATTTGCAAGTTGGAATCCAGTAATAATTTTAATTGCACTAATT
>CAZBIT010000272.1:0-4236 GCA_964491835.1 uncultured bacterium | reverse complement strand
TAAAAATATTTAAGTTTATCAGAATTGTAAAAATTTAAAGAAACTTTTAAAATTTTTTTAGGAATAAAAAGGAAGGGTCAATGGTTTCATATATTGGGAAAATAATTATAATAATTTTACTTCTTCTGACGTTAAAATTTGAGAACGTTTTTTCGCAGGAATTGGGGAACCCGATTTCTAATCTTTATAATAATGAATTCAGCGTTAATCTTTACGGTGAAGTGGTTTGGAGAGATATGGAAGATGCTTCTTACTCATCATATAGAGCGATTATGAAGGTTGAATATGGATTTTATGAGCCGTTAAAAATTTATGGCATATTTGGACTGAATAAAATGTTCATTGATAATTCTGCAATAAGTGGACTTACTGATTATAAAGGGAAATCAGAGTTTGCATTCGGTGGTGGAGCACAATTAAAAATATATAGGATAAAAAGAACTTCTTTTTTCAGTGGAGCAGGAATGTTTAGAACTTTCTCAAAAGGGTCAGTTACAATAACAATATTAGACCAGGAAATTCAGAAAGATATGAATTTTAATTGGAAAGAATACTGGTTTGCTTTTGGAGCAATGCAAAAAATGAAAAGATTTGACGTTTATTGCGGTCTTGAAGAAAGAACGTCTAAAAGGTTTGAGAAAAACTCGGAGACCGAGTATGTCTCGGGATTTAAATCGAATGTTTTCGTGGGGATTGATTTACATCTGTCAAATAGTATAATATTAAGCGTTCAGGCAAAAACTCTTGACCAGAATACTTTAACGTTTGGGATAAGTCAGAGAAGTATAGGTAAGTTAAAATAAAATTATTTTAGAACTAATTAAGAGGTAAAGGTGAAATATTACAAACTAAAATTTTTCTCAATATTTGTTTTATTCCTTTCCTTTTTCATAGTTGAAAACGTTTTTGGACAAAATACACAGGCATTCGATGAAATTTCATATTTAGTAAGAAACTTTGGAGTCGGCATAAGGACTTTAAGTATGGGTGGTGCAGGAATAGGAAATGTGAAGGACTATTCTGCAATCTACTGGAATCCCGCCGGGCTTGCTTTTGCTGAATCTCCCGAGATTTTTGGTTCATTTTCTAATATCGTTATAAATAATGATGCCATCTTTATGAATAATCTTACATCTGGAAGGCAGAGCTTCACAAAATTTAATTCAATCGGATTTATGTATCCGCTAAACGTTTATCGTGGTGGTCTGACTTTTGCTTTTGGATATAATCGTGTTATGGATTACAATTCCATTTTAAGCGTTAATGGATTTAATAACAATCCAGACGATAATGTTTATCAATCTGAGGATGTAACCGAAGAAGGTGGCTTGAATAACTTATCATTCTCTGGAGCGATTATTTCTGCAAGAGGGCTTTCGTTTGGTGCAACATTATCGTATATACACGGAAAGCATTTGTTTAACACATTTTTCAAAGAATTTGACAATTTAAACTTATATACAATGGACAATTATACCGAAACCAGATATATAGAATCTAAAATCAAAGGATTTGATTTAAAAATAGGTATGCAGTATGTTATAAACCCTTATTTTAGTATTGGCACCGTTATATCGTTTCCACAGGTATTTTTTATAGAAGATGAATTCGAAGTTTCAACTAAAACTTTATATGATTTGGATCTTAACAAAGACCCTGAATCTTTTTATGATACTGGATTTTTTGAATACAAAGTTAGCACTCCTTTTGCCTTTGGGTTCGGGGCTTCTTTTAACTCCTCAGGTTTTGTTGTGTCCGGTGACGTTGAATATCGTGACCTTTCCCAGATTCGTTACCTAACTGACACTCCTTTAGAAGGATTATCAAGAGGAGAGGCAAATAATCAAATAAGAAAAACGATTGAACCAATTCTTACAAAAAGGATTGGAATTGAACTTCCATTTTTTGAAAAATCGGTAAAATTGCGTTCAGGATACTTTGAGGTCCCTAATCCGATAAAGTTTTCAATGAGCGAAAATACACGAAGGTATATTACTGCTGGAATTGGAATTAATCCAGATAAAAATATTGAACTGAACTTAGTATATATACATGGTTGGTGGAAAGATAGTTCTATTGATGATTTAATTACTATTCCCGTTAAAGAAGATAGAGTTGAAACTAAATTTTATGCTGGTATTTTGTTTAAATTCTAAAATTATTCTCTATTCAGTTAAAAGGAAAATATATGATAGTTGATTTTACCAAATTAAAACTTGGTGAAGAGATTTCAGGATTTTTTACTATAAGAAAAATTGAATTTAAGACCAAAAAAGATAATAAAGAATTTATTATCCTTGAATTAGGAAACAAATATGGGAGATTAAAAGGTGTATTATGGGATGGAGTTGAAGGATTTAGAAGGGAATTCAATGAGAAAGATATTTTAAAAGTTAAGGGTAAATTGACTTCTTATGAGAACTCCAAACAAATAAACATTGAAATATTTAGGAAGTTAAATAAAGATGATAATATAAACCTCGACGATTTAATACCATCTACGGACCAGGATTTGGAAAAGTTAAAAGATAAATTATTTAATTTCATCGAAAGCATTAAAAATCCTTTCTTAAAGGAACTTTTATTTAAGTATTTTAAAGATGAAGATTTCTTAAAACAATATTTTAATGCTCCCGCAGGAAAACTCTGGCATCATAATTATATTGGTGGTCTTGCCGTGCATTCTATCTCGATTGCAGAGATTTGCGAAAAAGTAGTTGAAGTTCACCCTTCTGTTGATAGGGATTTATTAATTACAGGTGCTATTCTTCACGACATCGGAAAAATAAAAGAATTGACTACCCAAGGATATATCGATTATACTGATGAGGGGAGATTAATCGGTCATATAGTTTTACAAGCGGGAGACGTTGCAAGCAAAATTGAGTCGATACCAGAATTCCCTGAAGAAATGAAAAATCGCGTCATTCATATGCTAATAAGCCATCAAGGTGAGAAGGAAAAAGGTGCACCAGTTGTTCCGCAAACACTTGAAGGAATTATTTTACATTTTATCGATGAACTCGATTCTCAAGCAGATGCTTTCGAAAGAATCGAGAAAAGTGAAAGAGAGTTAGGTAAAAAATGGAGCAGTTATGTGAATCTTATTGATAGATATTTGTTTTTTGGTGAAATGAAAAAAGATTAAATTATATAATTCTATTTAAATAAGTATGTAACCCAAGCTTCAACCGCTTGGGTTTTTTGTTTTCGGAAATGTTTAATGTTTAAAGTTTTTGAATAAAATTAACGACTTAACTAAAAATGTTGACAAAAACGAAAAATTTAAATAAATTAATTTTAAATTAATTTGTTCAACATACAATTTATTATCAATTTGTCAGAAAAAATAGATAAAATAAAAGAAATCTCATATTATCATACAAAGATAAAGGACTGGCCTGAAAGTGAGCGTCCCCGTGAGAAACTCATTAATCTTGGTGTGGATAAGTTAAGCGATGCAGAACTTCTTGCAATAATATTAAGAGCGGGTTCCGGGAAAATAACCGCGGTTGACCTTGCCAAACGACTTTTAATTGAATATAATGGATTGATTCCACTTTCTTGTGTTTCAATCTCTGAATTAAAAAAATTGAAGGGAATTGGTAATACAAAAGCGGTTACTCTTGTAGCTTCTTTTGAAATTGGCAAAAGGATTGCGAGTGGTGGTGACATAAAAAAGATAAAATTGAGTTCACCGGAAAACGTTGCGGAATATTTTATACCATCTATGTGGAATCTCAAAAAAGAGATTTTTAAAATCGTTTTACTGGACAGCAATAATCAAATTATTAAAGACGTTCAAATTTCGGAGGGGAGTTTAAATTCGAGCATCGTTCATCCAAGAGAGGTCTTTAAACCCGCTATATTGGAATCTTCTGCCTCAATTATCCTTATACATAATCATCCAAGCGGAAGTATCGAACCAAGTTCTGACGATATTGAAATTACAAAAAAAATTATTGAGACAGGAAAGATTATCGGTATTAACGTTTATGACCATATCATAATTGGTGGGAAAAATTATACAAGTTTTGCTAATAGGGGTTTGATATAATTTTTTTACTATTGGATTTTCCGAAGATTTGTATGATATTTGTTATCATTATTATCTAATGTCTTTAATTAACATTTAATATCTAAAAATCAGGTAATGTTAAAAATTTTATGAAAAAAATAAAAGCGTAAGGGCGAACGACCGTTCGCTCCTACGAATAAATTAACTCATGAGATAAA
>CAZBIT010000271.1:0-4244 GCA_964491835.1 uncultured bacterium | reverse complement strand
AAATTCAATTCCAAACACAAAAAATATTAAAGAATTTTATTAAATCTCTCAAATTAAATTTCATAAAAAAACATTTGAATTATATCAGATTTCTTCTATATTAAAATAAAAGAAAAATTAAAAAATATGAAAAATACATAATCAAGTATGATTTTAAGTAGGGAGGAAGTTATGTATTTAACGGAACTTTTTGGTTTAAAAGGGAAAATAGCAACGGTTATTGGAGGAGGCGGTGTTCTTGCAGGAGCAATGGCAGAAGGACTTGCAAGAGCAGGTGCGGACATAGCCATCCTGGACATTAATATGGAAAATGCCGACAAACAAGCAGAAAAGATTCGCTCAAACTACTCAAATTCAATCGCCATTATGGTTGATGCATCAAAAAAGGATGATTTAAAAAAGGCAGAAGAAAATATTATTAAAGAGTTTGGCAGAATCGATATACTCATAAACGCACCTGGAATTAATTCTTCCACGCCATTTTTTGAAATCGAAGAATCTGAATGGGACAAAATAATAAGTGTTAATCTCAAAAGTATGTTTTTTTCATCACAGATTTTTGCCGATAGAATGATAAAACAGGGCGAAGGTGGGAGTATTATAAATATATCATCTGTATCTTCTGTTTTACCATTATCAAAGGTTTTCACTTATTCAATTTCCAAGGCAGGTGTTAACAACTTAACCCGATTCTTAGCACGCGAATTTGCTCCTCATAAAATCAGAGTAAATGCTGTTGCACCGGGATTTTTTCCAGCAGAACAAAATAGAAGAATCCTCACTCCAGAAAGAGTTGAAAGTATTTTAAACCATACCCCTATGAAAAGATTTGGCGAGCCAGAAGAATTAATCTCTGCAGTTATATGGCTTGCTTCAGAAAAAGCATCGAGTTTTGTTACAGGCGCTATTATTCACATAGATGGTGGTTTCACCGCTGTGACAATATAATAATTATAATTTTATTCGTAAATTAAAGAAAATAAAATTAAAGATATAGATATAGAACCTCAAAAAACAAGGAGAAAATTATGGATTTAAGCAAAATTGCAGAAGCATTAATCAATGGAAAAGATAAAGAAGTAAGTGAACTAACGCAAAAGGCGTTAGATGAAGGACACAAACCTAAAGAAATTCTTGACTCTGGGATGGTTGCTGGTATGGATGTAGTTGGACAAAAATTTAAAAATTATGAGATTTTTCTCCCGGAAGTTTTAGTGTCCGCAAGAGCTATGAAGGCAGGAATGACGATTCTGAGGCCACTTTTGGTAGAATCTGGAGAAAAATTACTCGGGAACTTTGTTATCGGAACAGTTAAAGGCGATTTGCACGACATCGGAAAAAACATTGTTGCATCTATGTTGGAAGGGGCGGGATTTCAGATAATCGACCTTGGCGTTGATGTTTCTCCTGAAAAATATTACAACGCAGTTATTGAAAATAAAGCGGATTTTGTGGGTCTATCGGCACTTTTAACTACAACAATGGTTAATATGAAAAACGTTATTGATATACTTGTCAAAAACAATATACGAAATACAGTAAAAGTAGTAATAGGTGGGGCACCCGTAACAGATGAATATGCCAAAAAAATTGGTGCTGATGGATATGCAAAAGACGCACCTTCTGCTGTTGAACTGTGCAAAAAATGGATTACTGCATAACAGAAAATTTTTACTTTAAAACAAAAATAATACACTTAAAGTTTCTATCTTACTTTCCCCCGTGCTGAAATCTGCCAGCATAATTCTACTTTATTATTTCTTACACCATACACTTCATTATGCATATTCATAGTGGTGCAGGCGTGATTTGGTATTACTAATAGTTTGTCTCCAACTTTAAATTTTTTATCAGATTTTGATATATCGACATATCCATGTTCCTCATTCATTTTTTCTATAAACAAATCTTCATAACCACAAATTTTACCAAATCCTCTCCCATTTTTTGCTTTTAATGGGTCACTGGACATAGTTTTTGAGCCAGCATCGAGCATCATCTTTCCCTTTACCGTTGTGCTGACAACCGTCGTTAATACAAATAAAGCACAGTCCTCTTCTGTCACAGCACCAGAGCCAACAACATTCAAATCATTAAACACATACGTGCCGGGTCTTATCTCAGTTACTCCTTTCAATCTATGCGATAAAAACGCAGTGGGAGTAGAACCACCACTAAAAACATTTATTTTGATTCCAAGAGATTTAAAAACATCATACGCTTTGTCTATATCTTCCTGAAGTTTTTTGAGCAATTTTTCCACCTCCGAATTGTCAGGCATTACACTGCTTATATAACCGGGATAAAACATAATTCCCTGCACTTTCATACCCTTCATATTATTTATCCTTTTTGAAGATTTAATAAATTCTTCTCCAAGTTCCCAACCACAACGCCTCATTCCAACATCAACTTCAAGTAATATGGATATTTGTTTTCCACTTTCTTGCGCCTTTTTAGATATACCTTCTGCAACAATTTCAGAATCAAGTGCAACGGATAAATCCGCCTTCTCCACAAGATTCATAAGTTTGTTCAACTTCTCTTCTCCATAAACAGGATATGCAATCAAAATATCCTTTAATCCGGCATTTACCATTACCTCTGCTTCGGTTACTTTTGCTGATGTGATTCCAATTGCCCCTGATTCAACCTGCATTTTAGCAATTTCAGGAACCTTGTGTGTTTTAATATGAGGACGAAGATTTATTTTATTCTCCTTGCAATATCTTGACATTCTTTTAATGTTTTTCTCAAACTTATCAAGGTTAATTATTAGACAAGGTGTATCAAGTTCCCACAATTCCATTCTTAAATCTCCTTTTTAAATAAAGTTTTGTTAAATTTTTTTATAATAAAAATTTAATAATATTGAATATTAAAAGCAATTTTAATATAATTTTTTAAAACTTTTTAAAAAAAATCTTGAATTAAAAGTATTGTTTTTATATTTTAAAATAATAATTTATCATCATCGCAAAAATTCCTGTTTTAAATTAAAAGTATTATAATTGAAAGAAAACTATGTTAAAAGATGATAATTTGGCTAAGATAAAAGAAGTAATAAAAAATATTTTCTCTGATTGCAGGATAATTTTATTTGGTTCAAGAAGCAGGGATAATTTTTATAGCAAAAGTGATTATGACATTTTGGTGATAGTAAAACAGAATTTAAGTATTGAGTAAAAAAGCCAATATGCAAGTGAAATAATGAAGTTTTTGGCGGAAATACCTCTTGATGTAATTGTTAAAACAGAGAATGATGTTCCTGTTCATTTAAAACGGATAGACAGTGTAGTGAAAGAAGCATTAGAAGCGGGGGTGACTATATGATAGATGATGAAGTATCAGTAACTAAATTGACGAAATTTATAATATATTTTCTTGATTATGGATGCTCAAATGAATGAACATAAAATGTTTGAAACGATTTCAAGTGCAAAGAAAGATTTTGGCATCAAGTGCACAAAGTTTGTTGGAGCGATAACAGTTGAGACCATTAAGCGTGCACTCGAAAACCATAATATTTTTACATCACCGCGTGATGTATTCATCAAAGGCATTCCCATTGAAATTGATTTGCTAATACATAAAAGAGGTGTAGTTCCAGATAATGGAATACTATATAAATCTCAAGATGTAATATCTGTTTTAGAAATAAAGAATTTAGGATCGTTTGGTGAAACAACAGTTAACAATATTAAAAAAAACTTTCAACGAATAAAACAACTTAACAACAAAATTTATTGCATTTATGTAACATTAACAGAACGAAAAGGATATAGATGGGCAATCTCTGAAGAAAACATAGGTTTTCCATCATATACATTATTTTGGCATTATGGTTCAGGAAAGAATTATAAAATTGAACCTACGGGTGATTGGAAGAAATTATTAGAAGATATAAACAAGTTAAATTAAGAAATTAATTGTTGAATATACATAAGGCAGCATAAGGTGTATGTTATATACGTCACTCACCCAAATTTTTGCTTCTCCGAACCTCTTTTATGCTTGAAACATTAGTAATGAATAAATGAAAATATCATATTGGACATATGATAATAAAATTGAGAAGTAAAAATGAAAATAAGAGATATACTCAAGGAATTTAGAAAAGAAATTGAAAAATTATATGGGAAGAGATTAAAGAGAATAATTCTCTTTTTTTTGCATAAACATGTACTTTAAACATCAGGAGCAAATTATGGAAGGTCTAAAAGTTGTAGCAGATTTAATGGCAA
>CAZBIT010000270.1:0-4260 GCA_964491835.1 uncultured bacterium | reverse complement strand
CCTTGTTTTCCATGCGGTGCGTGACAGTCAGTACAGAGTTGGTCTGAATAAGGTTTAGGTGCCTGGATAAGCGTTGAGTATTCCCCACCTATCGTTTTAACAATCGGCTTCCAGTCAATAAATCCCGAATTTAAATCATCACCTGGTTGAAATGGTCTCCCCCCTTTCATAACTGGAAACCGATATTTCCCTGAGATATCATTCCCTTTAGAATGGCACTGCCCACAAATCATCCGTTTCCGTTCTGGAGAAAGTTTAGCCAAATTCACAATAGTATTCGGAGAACCATTTGAATCAACGTGCTTTTTCCCAGGTCCGTGGCACGCTTCACATCCAACACCTGCCTCTACAAACTGTTTTTTTGAAACAAAATATCCCGTAGTATGACAGCCAAAGCATGTCAGGGAAGCATCTTGCTTTTTATCTTCAGGTCGATATACCCTATAATCACGCGTGATGAAAGCATAATTACTATCAGTTCTTCCAATAACCATAAAAACGTCTTCCTTTTTAAGCGATGGATTTAATTTATCTAAAAAATTTCCATAACCCAACTTTGCAACTAAATGATGTGGACTTGTCCGCCATTCTTTAACAATCTCTGGATGTAAACTATTGTGGCAGGAGATACATTTTTCGGAACCAATATAATTTTCAAGACCGGATGCAGGATTTGGTTTTCCAAAAGTTGAATTAAAAAAAATTGCTATTATGATAAATCCGATGGTTAAGACAGAAAAAATTAATTTCATTTTTATCCTTAATTTAATGGTTCATTCTTGAAGCACGAGCGTCGGAGAAATGATTATGTGCTTCTAACATATCTTTTCGAATTTCGAATTTTTGTGGACAGACCTTTTCGCATTCTCCACAGCCGTCGCAATCCCAGTAATCGTGTGACAAAACCGCATATTCCTCACCAATTCGTCTGTAATCATAAATTGTTCTATGGTCAAGTTGTTTACCTGAAAGCAAGAAACTAATTGGAACATCATTTTTACAAACCTTTTCACACGGTTTTGCACATAAACCGCAAACACCTCCTGCAATTCTTTGTGCTTTTGCAATAACCTTTTCACGTTCTGACTGCGTCAGCGGTTTAAACGTAGCAGCAAGCGCTACGTTTCTTTTTAAATAATCAAGTGTACCCGAACCAGGAATGGCAATTGTAACACCCGGATTTGAAAGCACAAACCTTAAACATTCCTCATCGGTTAAGACCTCACGCAATTGACAGCGGTCTTCAGGGTCATAATTTAGAAGTCCTATCCCTGTATCCCCACAGCCAAACGGTTTCATATTCCAGACGGTTGCATTAAGTTTTTGTGCCAAAGCAAGACCACGCTCAAATTCACGGCTCAATGGATTATACGGCATAATATGAATGTCGAACACCCCGGAACGTAATGCTGACATAAACGCTTTGCAACTATGCGTTGTGATACCTATAAATCTTGTCTTTCCGTCTTTTTGTGCTTTTTTCAATCCTTCCACTGAACCATCTTTTACCAATGCCATATTTAATTCCGTTTCAGAAGAACAATTATGGAGTAGAAAGCAATCGAGATGGTCTGTTTTTAAGTTAGCAAGTGAAATTTCAAGGTCGCTCAGTATTCCCTGCTTTCCCGCTTTCAGTTTAAGGGATTTGCTTGTAACAAAAATCTCTTTTCGGTGTTTTGATAAGACCCTGCCTATCATTGCTTCTGCATTTTTGTATGCTCTGCCCGTTTCCCAGGTATTAATTCCAAGGTCTAAAGTGGTATTCAACAAACGGTCGGATTCTGCAGTAGAAATTGATGCCTGTTTCCCACCAACATAAGTCTTAGCATAAAACATTGTGCCCAATCCAATAATTGGCGTTTTCCATCCGGTTTTCCCTAAAATCCTCATTGGCATATTTTCCGCTAATTTCTCAATTGGCTGTGCTAATGCTTCGGACAAACTCATTCCTGCCAATCCACCCGCGACAATAGTCCCCATAGTCGCAATAAATTCTCTTCGAGATAATGTTTTCATTGATATTTCTCCTATCTTTTCACTGACGAATTCAATCATAAATTTTTGTCTACATATAATATATAAAATATTAACAAATAACAAAAAATTTAATTTTTTTTGTTAGTTTTTTGATTAAATTTAGTTTAAGGTAAAATATAAAAAAATGTTTTGGCATTATTTTTATAAAATCTTAACTTTCATAAATTAGAATCAGATTTAAAATTGTCTAACTATTTTTAGAAGACGGCACGGCAAAATTTCAAAAATAATGGGTTTAATGGAAATTTTTATAAATAATCATAATTGTAAAACAAGGATTTACAAACCAAAATGTCGTTCCCGCAAAAGCGGGAATCCAGTTTCTGCCGTGTCATTAATATAATAAAAGTAATTATATTAAAAATTAAAATAAATACATAAGTGATTATAACTAATTAGTTCAAAGGTAAAATATGGAAAGACGTGAATTTATAAAGAAAACTATCCGGAGTGCTGGTGCAGCCATCCTCGGTTCAGCCGCATTAACGGAGGGAAGTTTTTCTGCAAACATACCCCCTCAGAGTCCTAATATTCTTCACATTATGTCAGACCAGCAGCAGTGGGGAACAATTGCAAACAGAACCCAATGTCAGACACCTAATATAAACCGCCTTGCAGAAGAAGGAATACTGTTTAATCGCTCCTATACCCCAAATGCCCTCTGTTGTCCTGCACGCGCAATGATTCTCACAGGCTCTTATCACTGGCACAATGGCGTCTTCAATCAGGTGCATTCTTCACCTTCCGTTCATCGTGATATGTACGCCAATGTTATTACATACTCGATGAGAATTAAAAAAGTAGGTTACCGTACCGGATATGTGGGTAAATGGCATGCCAGTTACAAACGGACTCCTCTAAACTTTGGATACGATGAAATAGGTGCACCTATGGGTTATAATATGAAATTACTTAAAGGCGTCACCTATTCGGATGAACGTAAAAAAATCAGCGGTAAAATTATCCCCATAAGAACCTTTCAATGGCGTGGAAGCGAACCCTTCACAATGTGGGGATACGACAGCGGAAGTGAAGATGAAACAGGGATGTGGAGAGTAGCCGAAACTGCAATAAAAATGATGAATCGGTTTTCTGGAGAAAAAAATCCGTGGCTTCTTGAGGTTCATTTCGTTGAGCCCCATGACGCCTACACCCCGTTAAAAAAATACCTTGACAGATACGACCCCTCTTCTATTCAGGTTCCGAAATCTTTCTATGACACCTTTGAAAATAAGCCCGGAATGCACAAACGGGAATCGGAATCCTGGGGAAAAATTACCGAAAAAGATTATCAGGAAAGCCGTGCATTCTACTACGCTTACACCGAACAGCTCGATACACAAATCGGAAGAATCCTCAATGCACTTGAAAAAACAGGACAGGCGGATAATACAATTGTTGTTTACACAACCGACCACGGTGATATGGTCGGTGCACATAGAATGTGGATTAAGGGATGGATTCCATACGAGGAATGCTATCGAATTCCTCTTGTAATTCGCTGGCGGCAGAAAATAAAACCCGGTTTAGTGTCCAACCGTCTGGTGCAGACGCACGATCTGGCACATACTTACGTCGATATACTGGGATTGGAACCCCTTCAATTCCCTGACGGAAAATCAATTGCACCCCTGTTTGAAAAACCCGACAGAACCGACTGGAGGGATAATATACTCTGCGCCTTTTACGGCGGAGAATTTCTCTATACACAGCGTATTGTTATTACAGAAAGGTACAAATATGTTTTCAATGGATTCGATTATGATGAATGTTACGACCTTGCGAAAGACCCCGAAGAAATGCACAATTGCATTAATGACCCTGAATACAAACCCGTTGTTGACGATATGAGAGCACGATTATACGACCTGATGAACAAATTTGAAGACCCTTACGGTGACAAACAGAACAGAATTAGTATCGGACAGCCCCCAAACAGATACTGCGCACCGCGCTACCTCCCACGCGGGAAAAGATTGTAACTTACTTTCTTTGTCCGTGGCATGCTTCGGGTAAACTCATTCCTGCTAATCCACTTGCGACAATAGTCCCCATAGTCGAAATAAATCCTCTTCGAGATAAGGTTCTTATTGATATTTCTCTTATCTTTTCACTGGCGAATTCAATCATAAATTTTTATCTATATATAATATATAAAATCATTACTGTCCCAATATTAGTCCTAAAGAGAAGATATAACCTACTGAAAATATGAAAATAATA
>CAZBIT010000269.1:0-4265 GCA_964491835.1 uncultured bacterium | reverse complement strand
ATCCTATGGAAGGATGTGATAGTGAGACGGATGGTTCACCGAGTTTTTTGACACTCAGGAGATATAACAGGTTTGGAAGGGGAGGTGCTGGGCTTTTATGGTTTGAAGCAACTGCTGTTGTCCCCGAGGGAAGGGCAAATCCAAGGCAATTGTGGATTCATAATAAAAACGTTCATTTATTTGAAAAACTTGCAAAAAAGACCATTGAATCTGCTAAAGATTCTATGGGGAGTGAACATCGTCCACTTATGATATTACAACTTACTCACTCTGGTAGATACAGCAAGCCAACTGGATTTCCAAAACCAGTAATTGCACACCATTCAAAGATTTTAGACAGGTTTCATAAGCTATCAGATGAATATCCACTTATTTCTGATGAAGAACTCGATAGGTTAAAAGAAAAGTATATTGATTCAGCACGTCTTGCTTTTAAAGCAGGATTTGATGGAATTGACATTAAAAGTTGTCATGCTTATTTGATAAATGAATTACTTGCATCGTTTACACGTGAAAATAGCCGTTATGGTGGAAATTTTGAGAATCGCACGCGATTTTTACGGGAAATAGCATCCCTGATACGTTCTGAAATTCCTGAACTGATGGTTACTTGCAGGTTAAACGTATTCGACGCAATTTCGTTTCCTTACGGATTTGGTGTCGATAAAAATAATTTCATTAAACCTGACCTTACTGAACCGATATTACTTATAGAAGAATTAAGAAAGATGGGTATTCCTGGAATAAATGTTGCGGTTGGAAATCCATACTTTAATCCCCATCACGAGCGGCCTTATGATTCACCCATAGCAGAAGGATATATTCCAGATGAACATCCACTTGAAAATATTGAAAAAAGTATTCATATCACAAAGGAAATTAAGCAGAAATTTGGCGATTTAACAATAGTAGGTTCCGGATTTTCATGGCTAAGGCATTTTTTGCCATACATTGCTTCTGGTATGGTTAAAAAAGGGTGGGTTTCAATTATGGGGCTTGGCAGAAATGCTTTTGCGTATCCAGATTTTGCCAAAGACATAATACTATATAATAAAATGGAATCCACAAAGGTATGTATTTCGTGTTCTGCATGTTCTCAAATAATGAAGGATGGTGGTAAAACAGGATGTGTGGTCCGAGATGGAGACATTTATTCTCCAATTTATAAAGAAGGAAGATTGAATAATCCGGATGTGGTAAGAAAACTTGCGGAAATATGTAGAAACTGTGTGAATCCAACCTGTGTAGTCGGTTGTCCTGCTAATGTAGATATACCGGGATTTATTACCGCAATTGCAAAAAGAAACGAAAAAGAATCCTATAATATATTACGAAAAAGCAATATGCTTCCAGAGATTTGTGCTTATGTATGTCCTGTGGAAGTGCAGTGTGAAAAAGGATGCATACAGCAATATTTGAGGGATAATCCAATTCCTATTAATTTACTTCAGAGATACATTGCAAGAAGGGCCCGCAAAGAAGGTTGGTCTTCAATTGATATTCCAAAAAAGTTAATTAATAAAAAAATAGCAGTTATTGGTGCTGGTTCTTCAGGACTTGCTTGCGCAATAAGACTTTTAGAGTTGGGATATAAAGTGACAATTTTTGAAAAAGAGAATAAGCCGGGGGGACTTGTCACATATACTTATCCAGAATACAAGATTCCTAATGAAGCAATTGATGAGGAAATTCGCTCAATTCTTTCACTTGAAGAAAATAAAGAACTTTTTTGGCGGTTCGGTAAAGAAATTTCAATTGATTACAATCTTGATAAAATAATGGGTGAAGGATTTGATGCAGTTTATATAGCAGTTGGTTTAACAAAATCTGCTCCACTCCCAAATATTAAGAAACCCGATAAAGGTGTTATAGATGTTCTTACTTTTCTGAGAAATATGAAGTTTGATTATGAAAATAAAATTCCTTCAAAAGTTGCCGTTTTAGGAGGTGGAAATAGTGCAATTGATTCGGCGGTTGTTTCTAAAAGGGCAGGAGCAGAAGATGTTTATTTAATTTATAGAAGGTCTTTTGAAGAAATGCCTGCATTTCCACAAGAAAGGAATAGAGCAATAAATGAGGGAGTAAAATTTTTAATTCTTACACAACCTTTAGATTATGTAGTTGATGAAAATAATGTTCTAAAAGGAGTAGTCGTAGCACCTTCTCGTCTTGGCAAATCTGATAAATCTGGCAGAAGGACACCTCAAATAATACCAAACTGCACTTACGTTGTTGAAGTTGACCTTGTAATTGAAGCACTTGGACAAATGCCTTGTGACAATATAAGTAAGATTTTTCCTGGATTAAAATTTGACAATAATGGGTTAATAGTTAATTTAAAGGACTCAAGAGCGACTGATAGAAAGAGGATTTATGCAGGTGGAGATATTGTTAATGGAGGTTCTACTGCCGTTCAGGCTATAGCCGATGGACGTCAGGCAGCAGAAGAAATTCATCGGTATTTAGAAAAAAATAAGTGAAATAATTTATTTGAAATAAATGTAGATTCCAAAAAGTTAATAAAATATAATGAAAAGTGAATTAAGAAAAAGTGCCGAAAATATCGTTAAAACTCTTGTAGATAAAGGATATACTGCTTATTTTGCAGGGGGGAGTGTAAGAGACATAGTTATGGGAATAGAACCTAAGGATTATGATATTGCTACTGATGCGACACCCGATGAGATTAGCAAAATATTTAAAAGAACAATTTTGGTGGGAGCAAAATTTGGAGTATCCATTGTTATTTTAGATGGTATCAATTTCGAAGTTGCTACGTTTAGGTCTGATTTTGACTATAAAGATGGAAGACATCCCGAGAAAGTTATATTTACAAACGAAAAAGAGGACGTTAAAAGAAGAGATTTTACAATAAACGGGCTTTTATATGACCCTTTGGAAAACAAAGTTATTGATTATGTTGGCGGACAATATGATATAAACAATAAATTAATCAGAACAATCGGCGATGCCCATAATAGATTTAATGAAGATAAATTGAGAATGATGAGAGCAATCAGGCTTGCAGTAAGGTTTGGTTTTGATATTGAACAAAAAACTTTTGAAGCAATAGTCAAAAAAGCACCCGAAATTTTAGAAATTTCAAAAGAAAGAATAAGAGATGAATTAATTAAAGTGTTGACTGAGGGTTCTGCTGGAAAGGGAATAAGATTATTGGATAAAACAGGTATATTACAGGTAATTCTTCCAGAGGTTATAGAAATGAAAGGAGTTGAACAACCCCCAGATTTCCATCCAGAAGGAGACGTCTTTAATCATACAATTCTAACGCTCGATTTAATGGAAAATCCCTCTATTGAACTTGCAATGGGAGTTTTATTGCATGATATAGGGAAACCTAAAACGTTTGAAATAAGAGATAGAATTAGATTTAATGAACATACAGAAGTCGGAATAAAAATAGCGGATGATATTTTAAAAAGATTTAAATTTACAAATAAAGAAATTGAACACATTTTAAATTTAATTAAAAATCATTTGAAGTTTAAAGACGTTCAAAATATGAAAGAAAGCACTTTGAAACGTTTTTTAAGAATAGAAAAATTTGATGAACACCTCGAACTTCATCGACTCGATTGCTTGGCAAGTCACGGAAATCTTGAAAATTATGAGTATTGTAAAAAAATGCTAAAAGAAATTTCCACTGAAGAAATAAAACCAAAAAGATTTATTACTGGTGATGATTTAATTAACGTTGGATTTACCCCTGGTCCAGAATTTAAAGAAATTTTAGATTACATAGAAGATGAACAGTTAGAGGGTAGAGTTAAAGATAAAAATGAGGCAATGAATCTGATTATGCAAAAATTTAATAATTTACTTGTGAAAAATAATTAATCTATATCAAATATAA
Organism: uncultured bacterium; assembly: GCA_964491835.1. GTDB lineage: Bacteria > SM23-31 > SM23-31 > JAUVVT01 > JAUVVT01 > CAZBIT01. The sequence goes on along the minus strand of CAZBIT010000269.1, from coordinate 391 downwards.
GAAAAGATTTTGTGTGCTTTTATAATATAAATAATTTGTAAATAAAGAATTAAATGATTTAAAATTATGATTGAAAAACGATATCTTCCAAAATTGATAGCATGGGAAGTGACAAGAACCTGCAATCTTAACTGTAAACATTGCAGGGCTAATGCATATAATCAGAGGTATGAAAACGAGTTTACTACTGAAGAGTGTTTTAAATTAATCGATAATATTTTTTTATTTTCAAATCCGATAATAATTCTGACTGGTGGTGAACCAATGATGCGCGAAGATATTTTTGACATTTCTGAATATGGGACAAAAAAGGGATTGAAAATGGTTATGGCTCCGTGTGGGATGTTTGTTAATGAAGAAAATGCAACAAAGATGCTAAATGCTGGAATAA
>CAZBIT010000268.1:0-4272 GCA_964491835.1 uncultured bacterium | reverse complement strand
AAATAATGTAAAAATATCTTTTCAAAGATATAAGAAAGACATCATACTATTAAAGCAAAGAAGTGAATTCTTATATAAAGAGTTAAATAAGGTAAAACCTCTTTCTGAGCAGTTCACTGAACTCCTCAAACAATTCACCGGCGGTTCAGTGAACTATCTAACGGTTCACTGAACTGAAATACCATTCTTAATTACATACAGGGTATAAAACGGAAAAAATATTTTATAACAAATTTTTTATTTTGAAATTAAGAAATAATTTTTTATTTTAAAAAAACTTTTATTCCTTATAATTAAGTATAGGAGAATACCTAATACCTTGTAAAAAACCATCCAAAAAGACCGTTACCAAGAAAACTGAAACAAAAAAGAAACCAGCTTCTAAGAAAACTAATACAAAAAAGAAGTGAGGAAAACGAAAAATATTATAATACTTCCTTTTATTGTATTTAACGTCTTGAGTTTTAGCTTCAAGTTTTTAGATGCTGATAGAAATTATTTTTTATTTATTTTTTTTACATTTTAAGAATTCATTATGACTTCTCTAATAATATTTATAATTTCCTGTGCTTTTCTCATATTTGGGATTACAATGATATTAAGCTTTGTTATTAATGCTGTAAAAGGGTATGAGATAGAAAAAACAGGAAAAAACAATTCAGATACAATGCTTAATGCCTGAAATCAGGATTTGGGATAGTTTCAAATGAGAATTACATACATATATAGATAGATAGATAGGGACACCATACCTATTTTTTTATTTTTTAGGCTTTCTTCCTGCCTTTTTAGGTCTTAAAGCTCGACTGGTTGCACTTTCAAGTTTTATCACAAAATCATTATTACCAGGTGGGCGACCTGTTTTTTTATGCCTCCGAATTACAACCGCAATTCTGTCGGAAATCGGCAAATATTAATGATTAACAGTCTTTTTAATTATCAATATGAATTAATTTTGTATTTATCTTCATCGCCCTTTACATTTTGCAGCCAGTAAATGTGCAAGTCCGTCTCCCATTCGGCTTTTGAAAGCATCAAATAATTGCTGTTCAGTCATACTGTTTTTCATATCTTCAAGCATTTTTTCCTGTGCCTTGAATGCACGTATAGAAACTTCTTCGGGGTCAACCTGTGAATAAAGAATATTTTCTAATTCCTTTTGTATTTCTCTGGTTTCCGGTTTATCAATAAGATTGTTGAACTCGCCAGGGTCATCAGCGACGTTGAAGAGAAGGCCATCGTACCAGGTAAAATGTATATATTTCCAGTTGCCTTTGCGAATCATAAATGAGCCGGTGCAGTTGCCTTCCGAGTGGCATTCGCTGTAAGCGAAATTAGGGGCTTTTTCGGTTCTTCCATTAAGCAGAGGAAGTAAAGAATATCCGCGGAGGTCAGATGGAACTCCAACACCACCTAAGTCTAAAATCGTAGCACACAGGTCTATATGCGCAACCGGAGTGTTGACTGTCATTCCTTTTGGCAAACCTGTTCCTGCAATCAAAACAGGTATTCGTGATGCAACGTCATAAAGGTTGTTTTTAAACCACAGTCCATGTTCACCCAGAGATTCTCCGTGGTCTGAAGTGTAAATGAATATTGTGTTTTTTAACTGATTGGTTTTTACTAATTCGTCCCATATCCTGCCTATATATTCATCGAGTTCGGTTATCATTCCGTAAAATCCTGCACGTGCCCGACGAATTCGCTCTTCAGGAATCGGCGCGGTAATCAACTTAAAATGCCTTAGTTGCTGATAAACGAGGTGAAGTTCTTCAAGGTGTCCCGATGGTATATTAGGCATATCCATATTATATAAAGGATACATTTCATAATATTGTCTGAGCGCATTAAATGAAGGGTGCGGTTCGGAAAATCCGACATAGAGTGCCCAGGGTTTTTCAAGTTTATTAGATTCATTCTGGATGAAATATACTGCTTTATCCGTTAAGGATGCATCTTGATGCCGTTTTTCACGTGTGGCTCCGTCAACGTCCTTTCTTTCATTAATTCGGTATGCAACAGGTCTTCGAAAAAGAGATGTTATATCAGGACTGTGTCTGTGCCCGTGACTTGTTTCAATCTCGTTAAAACCGCTGTCATAATCATCGTTTAAGTCCATCTTTCCGACAGCACGACAATAATAACCAGCATTTTTTAAGCGGCTGCCCCAGGTGGGATGACTGCCATCCCAAACGGTAGAATTACAAAAGGAGTTGCAATCCGATGCATACATACAAGTCATCATACTTGAACGCGAAGCAACACAGACAGGATGTCCACAGTACGCATTAGTAAATACTACTCCCTGTTTTGCTATCCGGTCAAGATTGGGGGTTCTGACAACAGAATGACCTGCATAGCCGGTATATTTATAACAGTGATGGTCTGAGCAAATGAAAACAATGTTCGGTTTTTTTTCGGCACCAGCAGTCAACGATTTTTCTGATCCTGCTGACGCTAATGCGGCGACTCCAAGCGATACTGCAAGACTTTTACCAAACTCTCTGCGTGTTATTTCTGACATAATAAACTCCTTAAAAAAATAATTTTAATTAGGTAGGTTAACATTTTTATTATAATTTTGTAAAATTTGAGAGAGATTCTAATTTGTGTGTTAGTATAAGCGGAAACATTGAAAATTCAAATATAAATCAAGAATAATTTGCCTGAATTGAAAGCATTTCGTGAGTCTGTGATACTCTTTCTTTAATATTGAGCCCGTAAGGGCACTTTTCCATACAAACAGCAGAACAGTCAATACATTTATCACCCCTTTTATCCGGTTCGATTCCTGCATATTCTTCAATTCCCAGTCGCTCAAAATGATAATTTTCAAAATACATCCTGCACCTTAATATGTCATTAACGGGCACATTATAGGGGCAGGCAGAATGACATACATTACAGCCGATGCGACAGTAAATATTATACACCATTTTTTCATATTCTTTCAAAATTCTCCGGTCGGAATTACCCATTTTCATCCCGGACAGCGGCAAGTATGCTTTAACGTGGTCAAAACTGCTCATACTTAAAACTGCGACATTAATATATGGATTAGATAGAATATATTTCAGGGCGGACTGGGTAAATGCGACGGTAAATTCTTTATTTCTCCCGACTATTTTCTCACCCTTATTTAATTCTTCCCATTTTTCCTTTTCCAATTCAAAAAGTCCTGTAAACGTTTTCATAGTAAGAATTGCAGTTCCATTTTTAGATGCTTTTTCATAAATTTCCCGTTTCTTTTTATCCAATAAGAAATTAAAACGGGGCATAATCATACTGAATCGTTTCGTCTGTAAAGCTTTTTGAACGATAGGTTCAAATTCTGCGTGATGACCGCTCAGTCCAAGAAATCTTACTTTGCCCTGCTGTTTCGCTTTTTCAAAAACCTCGAAAACCTCGTCTTTTCTGTCATACATTTTTTGGTCAACGTTGTGCATTAAAATGGAATCCACGCGGTCGGTCTGAAGACTTTTCAAATCGTCTTCAAATCCATCCATAAGCCATTTTTTGAATTCTGCACTCTTCAAATCCGGATATTTACTGAATCCGTGAAATTTATTAGAAATCCAGACTTTATCCCTTCTGCCTTTAAGCGCTTCGCCAGCCGTTTTTATTGCATTACCGTTGGCATAAGTGGCACCGGTATCGATAAAATTCACACCGCAGTCAACTGCATAGGCGAGCACAGCCGGACTAAAAACAGTATTAACACCGAACCCGATATCGGAAACTTTAAATCCCGTATCGCCAAGATTGCGATAACTCTTTATACTAAGTTTATCTTCCTTCTGAATTCTATTTACAAAAAAATTCTTTACGCTGTTATCTTTCTCTAATCCAAAGAGAACTGAACCAGCAAAAAAAGTTCTTCCTGTTATTTTTCTAAAAAAATTTCTTCTGCTTATCTTTTTTAAAAATTTCACAATCCCTCCCTTAAGTTCAACATATACCTAATACAAATTCCGTTGTATTTTCTGATTTTTCAATAAATTATGGAAAATACTTATGGTCATTAGTTTGATTTAAGCTAATATTCCCCATATTAATATATTGAAAGAGATTAATATGTATTTTTTTGAATTATATTGCCAATTTAACATTTGATTTTGAAAATTACAAAAGAAAAACTACTTTTTGAAAGTTGACATATCATCATTTGCCTTAAAATTCACATATTCTGATCCAAAACCTGCAATTCAGAGAAACGTCTCCTTTATTTTTTCTTAATTTATTAACCTAACCTAAGACTTCCATTCTGAACTT
>CAZBIT010000267.1:1274-4277 GCA_964491835.1 uncultured bacterium | reverse complement strand
AAAGATACCCATCCGATGAGCCGCCATAAATAAGCCCGTTTTCAGATTTTCCTAAATATTCAACAACCGCATAATCATTAAAAGATTTAGCAGGATAATAATCTCCAGGAATTTTTGAACCTGTAGAGACAAATTTACCTGAACCTGGACTGTAATAGATAATCTCTCCATCTGTGCTTGAGGTATATACATTTCCTTTATCATCACAAATAAGTGCTCTGGGAAGACTCCGCCAGTATCTTTCGGGTCCGTGAAATACTATTCTTTTATCAATCTCACCTAAATCTTTTATTACATTATGAGAAATCTGATACATAAAGAAATGACCATCGGGGTATGTTATTCCATAAATCTCATCTCCGTCAGGGCTGATATTGAGTGCATATATCGAATTATTTTTCACTGGGATTCCAAGGTCGGTCACTTCACATTCCATGTCAGGTAATTTTATTTTTGCATTGCTCTCTTTTGGATTATACCTATACAAACGTCCGCCCGGATAATCCTTGAAATTCTCTTTAATATCTCTCCACAAAGTTACATCAATATATTCTTCACCGAGTCCTCCTTTAGAAATTTTTACTTCTTTGAGCATATCCTTTCCAGTCCCGATATATATGTATCCATCTTTATCCTCTACTAAAGAATGATGAATTCCTTCCTGATTTTTTATTATCCCTAAATGTCTCACTTTATTAATTGAAGGGTCAAAGACAAAGAGGTAAGCTTCATCTCCACTCGTGCCTCCGTATATCATTCCATCATTTGTAGTAATGAGTGATGTAATTGCACTGCTGTTTTCAGGGATTTCGTTGACTAAAGGGTAGCCCAAATCTCTCATATCAAGACGCTGGAGATTTTTAATATAATGTATAGCCCAATTCTGAGCGAGAACTTGTTCTTTGATTATTAAAAGCGCACATAATACTAAAACTAATTTTGAAAGTCTCTTCTCCCAGTTGAGCATTATTAAATCCTCCAAAGTTAAACATAAAAATAATCTTGAATTTTGTTACTCTGGTTTATATATCAGCAGATGTAATGCGACAGGGACTTTACCGATATATCGAGTTGCTTTGTTAGGGTCTTTTGCTTCTACCTGTCCACAAATATAAACAATCCCATTTGGGCCACAGGAAGTGGCTTCACATCCATAAACCCAGCGCCCATCTGTAGTTTGAAGTGTACCAACATCAACTCTTTTATTTGTCTTTAAATCATATAGTATCAGGTGATGCCTTTCTCCACTTCCCAACGTTTCAACATATCTCTCGATATCATATCTCCTTGCTGAAGGGACAAAATATATCTTTTGATTCTTACTATCAATGCAGAGGGTCAGTGGTGAATATGGGATATCCTGCCGATTGGGGGGATTTAAAAATTTACTGTCACATAATTTCGCTAATTCCGTTATCTTCCCTTCAGAACCATCATGCGGGTCATATCTAAAAAGTATAGAACCACTTCCACACGTCACCCCATATATAACCTTATACACTGGATCCCATACGACGCTCCTCCATATAGTAGAACGGTCAATCATCGGATTATTTAATTGTGTAGGAAATACAGCAGGGGCATAAGGGATAGTGAGAGATAAATCATACACCTTCTCTTTTTTTGCATCATATTTCCACATCCTCGCTACCGGGAAAGACCCATAAACATTTCCTTCATCATCACACACAATCTGTCTGCAAATATCCCAGTTATCAACCCTTCCCAAACAGGTCGAAACTCTCTTCTCAATATCGAATCGGTAAAGATAACTCGTGTATGATGTACCGAAAAGGAGTTTTCTTTCTTTATCAATGGCGAGTCCATAACATCCATCACTTTCATCAACAAGCCCGAGGTCTTCTAATTTATCTGCTTTAGGGTCATATTTTATCCAGTGCCCACCGATAAAACTGGTATAATCGATATTTGTCGGTCCAGCACCATTATTCATAGTCATAAAATAGATATTTCCATCATTATCCTCCACTGGTCTTGTATGAATCTTACTTGACGGTCTTATTCCTTTCCCTCGTTCATTCAAAAATTCAGCCATGTCACATAAGTTTCTGTGAACATCTTTGTAAGGGTCATATTGATAAAAATGAGCACTTCCACCTTCAGTACACAAACCTGTGTAAACTTTTCCATCACTTGCTACATACATCGAACCCCACATATTAGCGTCTTTTCCAGGATATTCTCTAACATCAACCACACAAATTTTTTCTTCAACTTGTGCTGAAATTTTTAAATGCATTATGATAAAGAACAGTAACGAAACCTGAAAAACCATTGCGATACATTTAACAATAAGGTTTTTTAACAGCCAATTTTTTCTTTTCATAGTGCCACCTTATAATACTGAAAAAAATAGATTCCTGCTTTCATGCGTGTTACAGAACTATAATTTTGTTATTCTCCGCCATAGGCGTATCCAACTTCGGTTAATTAGCGAAGCCCGAAGGGCAAAGTCGAGGTATCTCTGGCTAATTTGAGATTTTTCTTCTCGCTGAAGCGGGATCGAAATGACAAATGATTTTAAAGACGAAGGTGAAGAACACCTTCGTCAGCATGTAAAATAAACTATTTATAAATATTCTTTTATATTCATATTTTTACAATACTATAATACTTTTTTTATTCTAAATATACAACAACTAAATCATAGGTCTCTAACTGTGGAACAGAAAAAATAATTCTTCCTTTGCTCACAGAAAAATCGAGTGATTGGTCTTTCTCCCTATCAGGAGAGAACAGTGAAATCCGACTAACCTTTTTCTCATCAGGTATTTTTATACTGACTCCGATATTTCTCACAGAACTTATTCTTGCGGTTTCATAATTGACCAGATGCAGTAGTAAAGTGCTATTATTAATCTTTCCCATTAATTCTATAGTAACTGTAAGAGGAGCATCAACCTCTATCGAGAGTTCATTATGTGCTGCCCATTTCACTGCTTCAACCAATTCCTTCCAATTTACTGGAAGTTTCCAATATCG
>CAZBIT010000267.1:0-1264 GCA_964491835.1 uncultured bacterium | reverse complement strand
CTGGCGGTTTTTCAATTGCAGGCTTAACTTCAGGAATATAAATAACTCTTCCCTTTCCGAATTGATTTTTTAAAGTCGCTATTTTCAAAGGCTTTTCAGACAATCCCGAGCCATCCCATTCCCCTGCTTTCACTTGAAAGAGGTCCTTTAAGCCAAACTCATCTTTTCTCTGTCGCCATTCTGTATATAATGATGTGTGCTCGGTCGCAATTAATCCTCCTCCACTTTCTACGAATTTCTTTATTAAATTAAGTTTTTCGTTATTCAAGCATTCCTGGTCAGCCAAAACCAGAACCTTATATTTTGAAAGGTCATTCAAGTGGTCATCAAAAATAATATCGAAAAGAATTTTTGCCTGAATCAAAGCCTGCTCAAATAGATATGTGCTCTGATAGGGTCGGTCATTATTGAAAGCCATCGTTGAAAACGAATGAAGTACAGCAACATCTGCAATATTTTTTATATCTCGATAATAATCGAAGTTTTTATGATAAAATGTTAAATAATTTTTTAACCATTCTGGTGGTTGGTATCCTGCTAGTAATCCTCCCACCATTCCCAGACACTGACGATTATAAGCCATTGCCTCTGCCATCATAAGTTTACTGCCACTGGTATAGGTGAATATTTTATTTTTTAAGATAGATGCCATTTTGTATGTTCGTATTTTTGACACCAATATGCCCGCTTCATTGACTGTTGCTTCATTTCCTTCTTCGGTCCAGACAATATCTGTATGTGAAAGGAGTCTTGGATAATCGACTCCCTGCTGCCAGATTGTGTTCTTTCCCGACAATCCGGAGTGGGGATTATTTTCAACTGCCACTTCGTGATTCAATCCGCGAATGAATAGTTCCATTTCTCCATAAAAGTCAGCAAGTTTCTGACATCTGAAATCGGTCCATTCCTGAAAAAGAGGGTCATCAATTGTACTGAGAGACCTTGCATATTTCGGGGGCTCAACATATCTGACATCGCTGAACCCAAACCTCTTTTTAAGCATCTCGGGAACATATTTTTTTTGCAAAAATGTTCTAAAATCTTTAATCGCTAAAGGATGAAAGAATACAGGTGCTTGTGCCCGCATACTGGTATTATCAAAATGAATCAAATCAACCTTTAAATCTTCAATGGCTATTCTGACAACCCGCTTTATATAGTCCACATATCCGGGATGCATAAAATAAACTCTTTTTCGAAAGGTTTGTCCCTCCCCGTAATATACCGGCTGACCAAGTAAAGCTGGAACAAACCACTCCTCAGC
>CAZBIT010000266.1:0-4294 GCA_964491835.1 uncultured bacterium | reverse complement strand
ACCAATTATATCTCCACGCTCAACCACAACTACCATAGACAAAAAAAGCAGTAAAATTATAAAATCGTTCAATATTCAACCAAAAGAATTAATAGAAAATAGAAACCTGCTTGAAGAAAAATTAACGGAAAAGTATAAATCACAAGAGTTAATCAATCTATTTCAAGAAAGTGAAACAACCTTTAAAATTGTTCATCAAAAAATTTCCTCAAAAGCAGAAACCTTTGATATCACTCTTAAAGATGGAGTTGAAAAATCCTTTAAAAAAATTTTTTATCAGTTAAATAAAATCGAAGGCAAATTCAACAAGATATTTCAGGAAAAAAATAGCATAATAAAAAAACAAACCAACGAAATAAATAACCTTATTTTACCCAATGGAAAACTTCAAGAAAGAAACCTGAACATTTTTACGTTCATTTCAAAATATGGGATGTCATTTATCGGATTTTTATTCAATGAAATCAATATATATTCAAAAAAACATCAATTAATTTTTCTTGAAAAAATATCAGATAAGCAATGAAAAAAACAATAATGGCTTTTGGAGCACACCCAGACGACATAGAATTACGGTGCTCGGGAACGTTAATAAAACTCGCTCAAAGGGGGCACAAAATAATCGCAGTTGACCTTACTCAAGGAGACCGTGGAACTCGTGGAACTCCACAAAAAAGATTAGAAGAGGCAAACAAATCACTCAAAATAATGGGATTAGATATTCGTGAAAATCTAAAAATCCCCGATACAAATATTCAAAAAAACGAAGAAAATAAGTTAAAAGTCATTAATGTTATAAGAAAATATAGACCCGACGTAATTTTTCTACCTTATTGGGATGACAAACACCCAGACCATCTTCACTCAAGTTATTTAATTAGTGAAGCATCATTCTATTCCGGCTTAAAAAACATCAAAACAGATTACGAATCTTTCAGACCAATATATAACGTTTACTTTATGTGTCATTATACATTTCAACCGACATTTATAGTTGACATATCAGATGTATTTCAAATAAAATTAAAAGCGATTAAAGCATACAAATCACAATTTAAAGATGATAAAAAGAAAAGATCTCCAAAATCTCCTTTTTATTTGGAAAATTTTTTAGCACAAGATAGATTCTATGGTTCGATTATCGGAGTAAAATATGGCGAGCCATTTTTACTAAAAAATCCTATAGAAACAGAAAATCCCATAAATCTGCTATTTTCATAATAGAATTTCAAAAATTCAAATTGATATCGGAGAAAGTAATAACTAAAATAGAACGTTGGTAAAGGATTAAAATAAAAAACTTGCAAAATAAAATATAATTAATTATATTTTAAATATTTCTTATAATTATAGTTTATACATAATGTTAAACATCATTATATAATATGCTTGAAGAATTTACGGAAAAGATAAATGAGGTGTTCAGGAAACTCCGAGGTTTAGCAACGATAAATGAAAAAAATATCAGCGAACCATTAAGGGAAATTAAGCGTGTTCTACTTGAAGCAGATGTCAACTACAAAGTTGTAAAATCATTGATCGATGAAGTTCAAATTAAATCACTCGGTCAGGATGTTTTAAAAAGCATTACTCCCGGACAACAAATAATTAAAATATTTTATGATGAATTAAGAAAAGCATTAGGAGATAAAACATCTGAGTTTACACTCATTACAACCCATCCAATGATTGTTATGATTGTTGGACTTCAGGGTTCAGGAAAAACTACATTCTGTATAAAATTATCTCATTACGTAAGAAAAAAGGGAAGAAAACCCGCAATTATTGGTGCAGACCCGTATAGACCTGCTGCGGTCAAACAACTTGAAATTATGGGCAAATCAACTAATATCCCCGTTTTTTCAAAAATTACCGATGATGTTATTTTTAGCACGAAGAAAAATATCGAAGAAGCACTTAAAAATGATTATGATACTATAATAATCGATACTGCTGGACGACTTCACATCGATGAGGAAATGATGGATGAAATCGTCAAACTAAAACAAGAAGTCCAACCAGATGAAATTCTAATCGTTACGGACGGTATGACTGGTCAAGATGCCGTAAAAACGGCACTCGAATTCCAAAAGAAACTTGATTTTAGCGGAATTGTCATTACCAAACTCGACGGAGATGCAAAAGGTGGCGCTGCACTCTCTATGAGAGCAGTCACGGGCAAACCTATAAAATTCATAGGAACAGGTGAAAAATTAGGCGACTTGGATGTCTTTCATCCTGAAAGATTCGCCTCAAGAATCCTAGGTATGGGGGATATTATCTCACTCGTCGAAAAAGCCGAAGACACAATAAATAAAAAGATAGAACAACAAAAAACCTTAAAATTAGAAAATTTCACCCTTCAAGATTTTTACGACCAGCTACAACAAATAAAAAGAATGGGACCTATCGACCAAATTTTAGAAATGATTCCAGTTGCAGGTAAATCATTCAAGGGATTAAAATTTGACGATAAGCAATTCATAAAAATTGAAGCTATAATAAATTCTATGACAAAAGAAGAAAGAAAAAAACCTAAAATCATAGATGGAAGCAGAAAAAAGAGAATATCAAAAGGTAGCGGAACTTCTGTGGAAGATATTAACAAACTACTTAAACAATTCTTCCAGATGCAGAAAATATTCAAAAGTTTCAGTCGATTTGGATTTAAAAAATTTGGTAATTTAAAAACTATTTTAGGCGGAATATAAACAAAGGAGAAATTGTGGCTACAAAAGTAAGATTAAAAAGAATGGGAAAAAAGAAAAAACCGTTTTATCGTATAGTTATTGCAGATTCACGCTCTCCCAGAGATGGAAGATTTATCGAATCAATCGGACATTATAATCCCATCAAAAATCCCATAGATTTAGTAATAAATGAAGAAAAGGCATTAAAATGGTTAAAAGATGGCGCCATAATGACCAATACGGTAAAAAGCCTTTTCAGAACGAAAGGCATTATCCTTAAATTCGACTTGATTAAAAAAGGTATCCCTGAAAATAAAATAAATGAAGAATTTCAAAAACATCAACTCCTTCAAGAAGAAAGGAAAAAAAGGAAATCTCTTGTCAAAAAGACAAAAGCCAAATCTACAAAGAAAAAAGTAAAGGAAGAACAACCACAAGAAAAAACTGTTGAAAACGATAAAAAAGAATAAAGATTAATTGTTAATTTTAATATTAATAAAGATGGATAATTAAGTAATCATTAGACATCGATTATCCATATTACAATTCTCATAATGAACAGGAGGTATCTCGATGAAGGAACTACTTGAGTTTATAGCAAAACAATTAGTTGACAATCCCAACGAAGTATCGGTGGCAGAAGTAGAAGGCGAAAGAACCACTGTTTACGAACTAAGAGTTGGCACAGGAGACCTCGGAAAGGTTATCGGAAAAAAAGGACAAACGGCAAAATCAATAAGAACCATAATAAGTGCCGCTTCCGCTAAACACGGAAAAAGAGCCGTTCTCGAAATAATTGAATAAAAACAGTATTCCCCGTGCAAAAAATAATTATTGGAAAAGTAATTAAATCAGTAGGTTTAAAAGGGGAAATTAAAGTTATCCCTCTTACTGATAATCCAGAAAGATTCAAACTGCTTAAAGAAATTTCAATTATTGAAGAAAATGGTAAAATTACTATATTCGAAATAGAAAAAGTTTCTATTGTTAAAAAAGCAGTTAACTTAAAATTTAAAGGAATTAATACAAAAGAACAAGCACAAGAATTCAAGAATAAAGAAATCGGAATCGACGAAAACCAGAAATTTCCACTTCAAGAGGGATATTATTATATTTATCAAATATTAGGACTGAAAGCAGTGGATGAAGAAGGAGAATTTTTAGGCGAAGTAAAAGACGTTTTGAAAAATCCTGGAAATGATATTTTTGTCATAAACAAAAACAATAAAGATTATCTTATACCTGCTGTCAAGGAATTTATTGCAAAAATAGATTTAAATAACGGTAAAATTATTATAAAACAAATTGATGGACTATTTGATTAATCAATTGGAAAAATAATGAAGATATATGTTATTACAGCATTCCCGCAATTTTTTAAAAGTCCATTAGAAACAAGTATCTTGAAAAAAGGAATAGAAAAATGTAAAATTTACGTAGAAATTGTCGCCCTAAGGGAGTTTTCAACGGAAAAACACAAAAAGGTTGATGAATATCCTTATGGAGGTGGACCCGGAATGGTCTTAATGGTTGAACCTATTTTTAATGCCATATCTAAAATTAAAGAAAAAAACCAAAACTCAAAAATAAAAATCATTTTGGTT
>CAZBIT010000265.1:0-4336 GCA_964491835.1 uncultured bacterium | reverse complement strand
TATTATACCTGAAATTATTGGAAACAAAATCAAAAGAAGATCTTTTATTTGCATAACTAAACACCTATCATATATGTTTTTCCATATTTTTTAATGAAAAAATAAAGGGATACCATACATATTTTTTGTGTTTTTTGGTTTCTTCCTGCTTTTTTATGTCTTAGAACTTGACTGAATGATGTCTCAAGTTTTGTTATGAAACTGTCACTACAAAGGAGATTGCCAATTTTCTCATGGCTCTGTATTGCAACCGCAATTCTTGGCATATTAAAACATGCAAAATTGCTGACTGAAAATCAATAAATAGGTATGGTGTCCCTATATTTTCCCTTATATTTTCTATTTCCAAAATATTATCCTTTTAATAAATTCAATAATTAATAAAAAAATGCTTATATTTAAATTATACTGTTTTCTGATAGTTCTGCAAATTTTTAACTCATTTTCTCTCAATTTTTTCCTGTAAACTTTTTTTAGAATTTTATTCGTCGCTGCTATGGGGATTTTGTGTCTCATTTTTATTTTATATGCTTCCTCAAAATTATCTTCATCTATCCTCTCTTTCCAGGCAATAATGGCTGTTTTTAATGTTTCTTCTCTATCTAATTCAAAATATAGTCCTATATCAGCGGCTGCTTCATATTTTTTTGCAAGAATCATATCCTTAAAAAATCTTAACGCTTTAATTTGAATATCTTTTTCATAAGGGTTTATTTTAAATATTTTCAAAATTTCAATAGCATCTTTGTAGCCATCAACATTAAATTTTTCCAGCATAACTTTTACAGTTGTTTGCAAAACATTTTTCCAAGGAATCTTATAATCTTCTATTACTTTTTTGCTTTTGTGAAATTCGGCTCTTGTTAATGTTTTTATCAGAAATTCAATGGATGATTTTAATGAAACATCACGACTGTTCTCAATTATATTTTCATCAAACAATCTGTAATCAAGTTTTATAGATTGTGCTTTATCGTAATCATAGAAATCCATAAATAAATTATGAAGAACTTGAGCACTCTCAATTACAGCCTTTTTTGCCTCAAACGGAATATGTGAACCTAAAAGCTCAAATTTGTCTTTAAATTCCATTGCTTCTCTTATCTTATCCTGTATCAATAATCGATTATGACATAAAGCCAATTTTTCATATATTGAATCAATCATATCAAATAAAACTTCATTTTCATATTTCTTGTATAGAACGTCCATTTTATCAAAAATACTTATTACAAACTCAAACTTATTTATATCAAGATAATAATCTACCAAATCTATAAATGCTTCTGTAAGATCTTCTGCATCTTCAGTATCAATTACTTCAAATACCGAATCGTTAAAAATATCAAATTCTTCACTAATACAAATGATTTTTTCAAAATTTTTTAAACGGATTAATCTGCTTAATTCTCTGGCAGCAGCAGTAAGAGTCCTTTTCTGTGAAAAACCGAATTTTTTGCCCAAAAATAATGCAGTACTATAATCCCCAATCTCAAATGCTTTATTAAAAGTATTTCTACACTCTTCTAAGACTATTTCAGCGGGAGCACCAAACTTTTCAAAAAGTTCAACCCCTTTTTCGACATTTCTTCTCTCCACTAATTCTTCGAATGCTTTGATAATTATTTTATTGATTTCAAAATTCCCAATATCTTTTGCTTTTTTGCTCCATTTTACTGCCTCATCAACATCTCCTTCAATAGCGAGCCTTTGAAATTCTTTTAACGCCGCAATAAAAATTTTATTTTTTTTGAAAGCATATCTATTTGCAATCTTGAAGGCTTTTTCAAACTCTTTTTCTTTTATAGACTTGTTATAAATTTCTGAGGCAATATTTAAAATCTCTTCTTCTTTCAAACCCAATTCGATAGATATACTCTTAGCCTCATAAAAATTTGTATTAATAATTTCTTTCTTCAATTTCTTAAGTAAATTTTCTCTGTCTAAGGATTCTTTATTATCCTCTAACATTTCATTTCAAATTTTTAAAATAAAGGGACAGTATACCTATTTATTATGTTTTTTAAGTTTTCTTCCTGCCTTTTTAGGTCTTAGAACTCGACCGACCACCGTCTCAAGTTTTGTTACAAAACTGTCACTACCAAGGGGACGGCCAGTTTTCTCATGGCTCTGTATTTCAGACGCAATTCTCTCGGAAATCGGCAATGATAGAAACTCTTTCCATTCATCCGTGACTAACTTAAGTAATGGTGCCACCTTTACAAGTTTGTCATCTGTGCGACTTATATGTGCGGAAGCACTGCTCCAAGCCCAGTCCTCCGGCATCTTGACAATACCTGCCTTCACCGGACTCATCTCCACATAGCGAGTGACTGCTAACAAATGGTTTTCATCTAATATATACGAGCAAAAACGACCCTGCCAGAGATGACCTTTCCAACCTTCGCGTGAATTTATATATAGAGTGTAGCGCCTATGCGCCTCGCCAATAGCACGTTTGAGGCTATCTTCAGATTTGGGAACAACTATCAGGTGAGAGTGGTTGGGCATCAGACAGTATGCCCACACGTCAACTCCAAGGTTAGAACACCATTCCGACATAAGGTCTATGTAAAACTGATAATCTTTTTCATAAAAAAATGTCTGCTGTCGGCGGTTGCCACGCTGTGTAATATGGTGGGGATAATCAGGAACAACCACCCTTGCAATTCTTGGCATATTAAAATATACAAAATTGATGACTTAAAATCAATAAATATGTATGGTGTCCCTATATATTTCATCCAATAAATTCTGCATATCTTTTGAAAGTGGAGCAGTAAATATTTTGAATTCGTTCGTCTCGGGATGAAAAAAGCCAAGTTCTCGAGCATGAAGTGCCTGTCTTTCAATTAAATTTAAATATTTAACCGCATTATTATAATCTGACTTATTTAAACCTCCAAGTTTTCTATTTCTTCCACCATATAATAAATCACCGAAAATTGGATGACCAATATTTGCAAATTGAGCCCTTATCTGATGAGTTCTGCCCGTCAATGGCTTTACTTCCACAAAAGACAAAAACGAAAATTCTTCAATTGTTTTATAATTTGTTATAGAAAGTTTACCGTCTGGGTCAACAACCATTTTTCTTATATCTTTTATGCCTCTTTTGAGATAATTTTCAATTTTACCCTCTTTTGGTCTGAGTTTACCCCAAATCAAAGCCCAATAAACTTTGTGCATTTTGCGTGCTGCAAACTGATACGACAAAAAGCGATGAGTTCTATCATCCTTTGAAACGATAATTATACCTGTGGTCCCTTTGTCGAGTCGATGAACAATACCCGGTCTTAAAACTCCATTTATTCCCGAAAGGTCTTTTATATGATAAAGAAGAGCATTTACAAGCGTTCCAGAAAATGTATCCGGTGAGGGATGAACAATCATTCCTGCCGGCTTATTTACAAGTAAAAGGTATTTATCTTGATATATAATATCGATTGGAATGTTTTCTGGAAGTGCTTTTGGTAAAACTGGAAGGGGGTAATATACTTTGATTTTTTCCCCTGGGGATACATTATGACTTGGTTTTACAACCTTTTCATTTACGAATACTTTCTCATCATCGATTAAACGTTTTATCTGTGAACGAGAAGCACCTTTAATACACCGTGTTAAATATACGTCAATACGCTCTCTCTTTTTTTCTCGTTGAACAATAAACTCATATTCCCTAAACATATATTTTTATAATATGAATAGTTATATCTTTTACTAATCGAAATACATCATTAGTAATAATCTATAAAAAACTACTTTTCTTCTAAAAATTCTTTATGGGAAAAAATAATAATTAATAATACAATCATTCCAATCGTAATGGCGCTATCTGCGATGTTAAATATTGGCCAACGATGGAGTTCTATTGGGGGCATTCGAAAAAAAAATAAGTTTAATGATGGGATTGATATATCTGGTATATTAACATCAATAAAATCTACTACTTTATTATATAAAACTCTATCTATTAAGTTACCTATTGCACCGCCAAGAATTAAAAAAAATGGAAATCTATAAAGAAATCTTTTTCCTCTTATTTTATATAAATAATAAAAAAGAAATATTGTTACAATAATGGATAAAACAGTAAAAAATGTAGCATTACCAGTGCTAATCCCAAAAGCCATTCCTCTGTTTTCAATGTAAGTAAAACATAAAAAATTACCAAATATATTTGTTGATTCTCCCAGAACCATATGTTTTTTTACAAGATATTTAGTAATCTGGTCAAGAAAAATTACTGTTGCTGGGATTATAAAAATTTTTAGATTTTTAAAATTATACACTTTTCTTTTTACAATCAACACATTGAGTTGTAATTGGAACTGCT
>CAZBIT010000264.1:0-4340 GCA_964491835.1 uncultured bacterium | reverse complement strand
CAAAAAAGGACACCGTAAGAGCAATTCATAAATTGCCCATATATAATCATTACCATGTTATTATATTACAATTTTTGGGCAAATATTATATTTTATTCCGAATAAACAGGGATTTTTTCCTGGTCTTTGTATTGTAAGAGATACAGTTTGTAATAAATTCCCTTTAAAGCAAGTAACTCTTGATGGGTTCCCATTTCTCTTATTCTTCCTTTATGAATTACTATAATTTTATCAACGTTCTGAATTGTGGAAAGTCGGTGGGCAATAATAATCGAGGTTCTATTTTTCATTAATTTTTTTACTGCTTTTTGAATTAAAAGTTCTGTTTCTGTATCAATATTGCTTGTTGCCTCATCAAGAACGAGGATTTTAGGGTCATAAACAAGTGCTCGGGCAAACGCCAATAATTGCCTCTGTCCAAATGAAAGTAAACCCCCTCTTTCTCTTATATCTTCTTTGTATCCATTGGGAAATCTCTTAATAAAATTTTCTATATTTACTTCAATAGCAGCACTTCTCACTTTTTCGAAATCAATATCTTCGTCGCCGAGCGATATGTTATATGCTATATCCCCAGAAAAAAGAAACACGTCTTGTAAAACGACTCCAATATTTTTCCTTAGATTTTTTTCACTAATGTTTTTTATGTTAATTCCATCAACAAGAATAGTTCCTTTGTTAGGTTCATAAAATCTTGAAAGGAGATTTATAATAGTTGTCTTCCCTGCCCCAGTCGCTCCAACAAACGCTACGCTTTCTCCTTGTTCTACTTTAAACGATATGTCTTTTAAAACATAATCTTCATTATACGCAAACCAAACATCTTTAAATTCTATGTCTCCCTTTAGTTCATGGACTTCTATTGGTTTTGCAGTTTCTGGAACGAATGTTTCAGTGTCAAGTAGTTTGAATATCCTCTCTGAAGCAGCCATAGCGTCCTGTAAAGTGTTATATTTTTCAGTCAAATCCTGTATCGGTTGATAAAACCTCTGGGCATAATTTATGAATGCTACCAATGCACCCAAAGTCAAACTCCCATTCAAAACGTTAATCCCACCAAA
This sequence comes from uncultured bacterium, assembly GCA_964491835.1. Classification (GTDB taxonomy): domain Bacteria; phylum SM23-31; class SM23-31; order JAUVVT01; family JAUVVT01; genus CAZBIT01. The sequence continues at coordinate 3,279 of CAZBIT010000264.1, read as the reverse complement.
CCAAACAATTAAAGCAATGGCAATAGAACTTATAATTTCTACCGCCGGGAAAAAAACCGCATAATAAAAAATCGTCTTTATATAAGCATCGAGATGGTCTTTATTCAATTTATCAAATTTATCAAAATTCTTCTTTTCTCTATTAAAAATTTGAACGATTTTCATCCCTGTGATGTTTTCCTGTAAAAAGGAATTAATTCTTGCAATTCTAACTCTTATGTCTCTATAACTCTTTCTGACTTTAATCTTAAACAGGAAAGCAGAAAAAAATAAAATTGGAACTACAGAAAACGTAATGAGTGCAAGTGATGGATTATAATACAGCAAAAAGCCAACAATCCCCAAAAGGGTAAAAATATCGCCAAAAATCGTTACAACGCCAGAAGCAAAAAGTTCGTTTAAAGCATCAACATCGGTTGTAATGCGCGTAATTATTCTACCGACGGGATTCTTGTCAAAAAAGGATACGGAGAGTTTTTGAACGTTAGTAAAAATCTCCATACGTATATCATACATAACTTTCTGCCCAATCATTTGCATAATGTAGATATGTAAAAATTTCAGCGAAAAACCAAAAACTAACATCAAAAGATAAATCGATGCAATAAAAGACAATCCACTGACATTTTTCGTCATAATGTATTTATCTATCGCAATTTTAATAAGATGTGGTCCAACAAGATAAAACCCTGATGATATTAAAAGGAGAATTAATGCCAATAATACGCTCCATTTGTATGGTTTTAAATATCCTAATAATCGCCTCATCAAACGAGAATCATATACTTTTCCAATTGAATCTTCTTCACTTACATAAGGAACATTATGCATCGAAAACAACCTTTCTTTAAGAAAGATATTATTATTTGCTTTTTAATTCGTCAAACTAAAAATAATTACCTTAAAATTGCGATAGAAAATATTTATATTGTTTCAGAGACGCATTCAATGCGTCTCCATTATAATTTATTTTATATTACAGTTTTCGTTTAATTAGTAAAATTTAAAATTTTATTTATTAAAAACAAGCAAATTATCATTGTATATCAACATTACAAACATTTAGATTAAGAAAAAAGCAAATCTATCCTTGACTTTTAACTGAATTTCTATTAAAATATTTTAAAATCAAATAATATTATCTTATTTTAAAAATTAATCATAAAATAGGGGAAATTATGGAATATGAAATAAAACGATTTAATATATGGTCAGTGATTAAAATTATTTTCATCATATTTCTCATAATAGGATTTCTTATTTCGTCATTTTATGTTGTCATTTTACTTCTGATACAAACTTTCGTTGGTTCTATTGGATTGGGCGGGTTTGAAAATGAATTGATGGCAATTTCTGGCGTTGCAGGTATTTTTATCGTTCTATTTTTTACAATATTTTATGCAGTATTTGTATCAGTATTTTGCGCACTCATTCTTGGATTATATAATATCATTGCGGGAAGTTTAGGAGGAATTAAATTTACTATAGACAGGGAAATATCAGAAACTTCTGAGATAAAAATAAGTCCAGAACAAACATAAAAGGTTAAAAATTGTTATGAGTCAGGAAATAAGAGTAAGGTTTGCACCAAGTCCAACCGGTCCACTGCATATTGGAGGAGTCCGAACCGCTATATTTAATTGGCTTTTCGCTAAAAAATATAACGGAAAATTTTTGTTGAGAATCGAAGATACCGATATAATTCGCTCAAAAGAAGAATACACACAAATGATATTTGACCAATTAGTATGGCTCGGATTGGAATGGAATGAAGAAGTAGTGTTTCAATCCAAAAACCTGAACAACCACATTGACAACATTCATAAACTAATTAGAGAAAAAAAGGCATATTATTGTTATTGTAGTGAAGAAAAATTGGAGAATATGCGAATGGAATCGGATAAAAAAGGCATCCCGTTTAAATACCCCAGAACCTGCCTTAATCTTTCTGAAGAGCAAAAGATGACGTTTGAATTAGAAAATATTCCAAAAGTGGTGCGATTTTTCGTTCCAGAAGGCGAAACCGAACATAATGACCTTATTCACGGAAAGATTAAGGTCAACAATTCCGAAATCGATGATTTCATCTTATTACGTGCTAATAATACCCCAACGTATCACATAGCAGTCGTTTCAGACGATTACAATATGAAAATAACTCATATCATTCGTGGCGATGACCATCTTTCAAACACACCAAAACAAATACTAATGTATAAAGCACTCGGCTTTGAAATTCCAGAGTTCGGGCATTTACCACTCATCTTCGGAACAAACAAAAAGAAATTGAGTAAACGATACAGTGCGGTATCGCTTAAAGAATATATCGATATGGGAATTCTTCCTGATGCGCTGTTTAATTTCCTCGCCTTACTTGGATGGTCACCGGGAAACGACAGAGAATTTTTCTCAAAATCCGAACTTATAGAAAATTTCTCTTTAGACGGCATTTCAAAAAGTAATGCAGTATTTGATGTTAAAAAATTGGAATGGATGAACGGGAAATATATTTCATCAAAAAAAAGTGATGAACTTCTACCCTCCACATTACCTTTCTTTATAAAAAATAAAATAATCGAAGAGAAAAATTCGTATGAAAAAAAATCATATCTTTTAAACGTAATAGAAATCCTTAAAAGCAGAGTTAAAACGTTAAATGAGTTTGCAGAATTTGGTTATTATTTTATAAAAGACCCATCACATTATGACGAGTCCGCAGAAGATAAATACTGGAAAGAAGATGCAAAATTGAGATTAATGGAATTATTTGATGCGTTTGAAAAATTGGATGATTTTAACGTAAATTCTACGGAAAAATCTTTGCGCGACTTGGCGGGTTCAAAAAATTTAAGTGCAAGTAAATACATTCACCCGGCACGACTCGCACTAACGGGATTTGGCGTCAGTCCAGGACTTTTTGAAGTTATGGAATTACTTGGAAAAGAAACCGTATTAAGAAGATTGCAAACCGCCATTAAATATTTAGAACAACGATTATAAATTTATTTTTTTCTAAAAATAGTATTTAAAAAACCATTAATAAAGCCCGCTAAAGTTGTATTTAATCGTCAATAATTTTCTGCTATTATTGTAATTTATTAAAAAACCTATTGACATATTACTATAATTATAGTAATATATTATCAAGAAACCAACGAGTATTCAAAAATTACTTATAACATAAAACAATATCAACAAATATTTAGTATATTACAAAATAGGCTATCAAAGTTAGCCAATATTATTTATATTATGATTGTTGCATAATTATTATTTAAT
>CAZBIT010000263.1:1969-4355 GCA_964491835.1 uncultured bacterium | reverse complement strand
TATATTAAAAATATATTGAATAATAAAGAAAAAACAAATTCCTATTCTATGGAAAAATCTTGAATAATTATTTTTTGAAAAAAATTGATTTTATTTAAATAATAGGATTTCACAAAAATACTTTTTTAGAAATAATTAAAAATAACACTAATTGAATTGTCATCACCGTAAAAACGGGAATCAATAGACAAAAATGACTAAATTTGATACTGGATTTCCACTTTCGTAGAAATGACATGACATTTTTTGTTTAAATAATTATCATTTTGTTAATGATTATCCAATTTAGAATACAATTATACTATTGATTTCTCTTGATTTTTCATAATTTATTTACGTATAATATATCACTTATTATTAAAAATTATTATAATTTTCTATTTTTAGGAGAAACTAAAAATGAAAGAAATAAACAGACGTTTATTTTTAAAAAAATCCACTGTTTGTGCAATTACTGGAACTATTTTTAATGGTTTTATAATAAAAAATAGTAATGCTATGTATAAAACCTTACAGTCAACTGAATTTAAAGGAAATTTGAAAAAAAGTTTATATTATGGTATGTTTTCAAAATCTCTGGGCATAGAAGAAAAATTTAAAGTAGCAAAAAAAGTTGGATTCGAGGGGATTGAAGTTCCTACTGTTGAAAAGTCAGATATGGTTGAAGAAATGAAACAAGTTGCAAAAATTTCAGGTATAAAAATTCACTCTATAATGAACTCACTCCACTGGAAATATCCATTTTCAAGTGATGACCCATCAGTAATTAAAAAAGGAATGGAAGGTATGGAAACATCTCTGCGCAATGCGAAAGAATTTGGAGCAGATACTGTTCTTCTGGTGCCAGCGGTTGTTGATGTCAAGACCTCATATAAGGATGCATACACTCGCTCTCAAAAATATATCAAAGAACTTCTCCCTCTTGCAAAAGAATTAAACGTCATTATTGCCATTGAAAACGTCTGGAATAAATTTCTTTTGGGCCCATTAGAATTTTTGAGATACATCGAGGAATTTGATAGCCCATACCTGAAAGCTTATTTTGACGTTGGGAACATTGTTTTGTACGGCATCCCGCAAGATTGGATAAGAACACTTGGTAAACAAATTGTAAAAATTCACATAAAGGGTTTCAATGAAAAAACAAAAGAATTTGTCAATCTTGCTGAAGGAACAATTGACTGGCTTGAAGTTCGTCGTGCTTTAAGCGACATAGGATACAATGGATATCTCACCGCTGAACTGAGTGGAGGAGACGAAAATTATCTTCTGGACGTTAGCGGAACTATGGATAAAATTATTGCTGGTGAAAAAATTTGAAAAATTTATTATTCGTTAAAAGTCCTGTTACATAATAATATGCCCCAAATTAATCTACTAATTAGTAAATAATATTATAAGAGAACCTAAAATAAATTCATGACAAAAAAATAACTTTAAAGTTTGTTTTGAATTCCATTTCTCTTGAAACTTTTATAATCAAATATAATTTTATTCTTTATTAAAATAAAATGCAAAAGGAGGCACATTATGAGAACATATAAAGTAGGAATTGTTGGGTTTGGATGGGTTGCTGGTGCACATTTAAAAACTTACACAGAACTTCCCAATTATGAACCAATTGCAATTATGGATATAAGAAATCTTAATCCCGTTCAGATAAAAAATGAATATGGATGTGACGTGAAAATTTACAATAATTACGATGAATTTTTAAATGATAGAGACATTGAAATCGTGGACATTTGTACTCCCCACCCTTTTCATCCCGAACAAACCATAAAATCAGCAAATGCCAAAAAGAATTTAATAATCGAAAAACCAATGGCACTTAATTTTGAAGACGCTGTCCGAATGTTAGAAGCGGTGGAAAAAAATAACGTAGCGACATCTTTCTGCTTTGAAGTAAGATTTATTTCCGTATCAAAAGCAATGAAGTCGATAATTAACCAGGGATTAATAGGAGACATTTATTTTGCTGAATGCGATTACTTTCATGGAATAGGACCATGGTATAAACAGTTTGAGTGGAATATTAAAAAAGATATGGGTGGAAGTTCTCTACTTACCGCTGGATGTCATTCACTTGATATATTGCTCTGGCTCGTTGAAATGGAAGTAGACGAAGTATTTTCTTATTCAATAAAAAATCCTAATGAAATATTCAAACCTTACGAATACGATACAACTTCAATTACGCTTTTAAAATTTAAAAATAACAAAACAATCGGAAAAGTAGCATCAGTTACCGATTGTATGCAACCGTATGTCTTTAATATGAACATTATTGGCTCTTATGGAAGTTTGAAAAACGACTTGTTTTACAGTAAGAAAATAGAAGGATTAAGAGATTGGAGTAAACTTGACGTTCAATTAATTGATAGTG
>CAZBIT010000263.1:0-1869 GCA_964491835.1 uncultured bacterium | reverse complement strand
AAAATAGAAGGATTAAGAGATTGGAGTAAACTTGACGTTCAATTAATTGATAGTGGAGACGTTGCTCATCATCCTTATAAAGAACAGTTTTTATATTATGCAGAATGCCTTGATTCCGGAAAAGAACCCCACAATAATCTCAAAAACGCCTTTGAAACGCACAGAGTTATCTTTGCGGCAGATAAATCAGCAGAAATAGGCAAACCTGTTAGTTTGAGTGAATTTAAAAGATGAAACCCTTTGAACTACCCACTTTTTTGTTTTTTAAATATTTTAATAATTTCATACATCAAAGCCAACACTACTGTACCTAATGCTACTAACGAAGAACTTGGTGACAAATTCATTGAGAATGAAATATTAAACCAAAAAATGCATTATCCACCTAAAATAAAAACAACTATGTATTCCATAGTTACCACTTTGATAAAAAGGGGTGTATTCACAATAATTAATGATCAGAACTTTGGTAAATTTATTTAATATAGTTATAATTAAAATAACAGACTACTGTTTTACTGTCCCGATAACTCGGTGGAATGACACTTCAGTTAGTGATATTTTTAATTATTTCTAAAAAAGTATTTTTTTGAAACCCTATTACTTATATAATAGCCAGGGCTTGTTCCAAATCATAACACAAATCATCAGGGTCTTCAATACCAACGGATAATCTAAATATGCCATCTCCAGCATATTCACGATAAGAGAGAAGTTGAGAAGAATTCAATTTAAAAGATGACTCAATCATTTCCTCAGTAGGCAAATAAAAGATAAGGCTTCTGTGGTGACCCAAAGATACGGCATAATGGATTATTTTTAAACTTTTTGAAAAAATTTCTGCTGCGTGAAGACCATCACTAACCTGAAAAGTTAGCATTCCGGAGAAATTCTTCATTTGACGTTTTGCAAGGTTATGCTGTGGGTGAGAAGGAAGTCCGGGATACATTACTTTTGAAACTTTTGGATGCATCTCAAGGAAGGATGCTATTTTAAATGCTGCATTCTCGTGGGCTTCCATCCTTAGTGGGAGTGTAGATATACCTCTCATAATAAGCCAGGCGTTAAATGGACTCAAGATTCCTCCCGTATGAATGGCAATTTTTTTACGAAGTTCAGTAATTTCTTTTTCAGGACCAAGAAGTGCCCCACCAATTGCGTCGCCATGACCACAGAGATATTTGGTCAAAGAATGTATAACGTAATCCGCACCAAGTTCAATTGGTCGAGTTGCTATTGGCGTTGCAAATGTCGAATCAACTGCCAATTTTGCTCCTGCATTGTGGGCTATTTCAGATACCGCTGAAATATCCGTTAATCGCAATATCGGATTGCATGGCGTTTCCGCAAAAATCAATTTAGTATATGGAGTTATAGATGATTTCAATTCATCGAGGTCGGACATATTGACCTTCGTCACTTTAATACCCATCTGTGGAATTAAGTCATTCGTGATTTCGGCAGTTCCAGCGTAAGTTACGTCATTAATTACCAGATGGTGTTTCGGCGATAACTGATGAAAGAGTAAAGCAGTTACCGCTGCCATTCCACTTCCAAAAGCAATGCAGGATTCTGCATTCTCAAGAACTGCAAGTTTATTTTCCAATTGGTCAACTGTCGGGTTTGCCCAACGTGTGTAAGAATAAGGAGCATCCTTTCCCAAACCTTCAATTGAAAAAGAAGCACCTGCTTCTGCCAAAAATGTCGTGGACATTACCAAATTAGAAGATGTTGCTTTTGTCGATGGGTCAGGTCTTTCACCTGCGTGAACAGACAGCGTTCGAATACCTAATTTTCGACTACGATTTTTCATTACGTTACTCCTATTACTTTAAATTTTAAATAGTAAAATAAAAAATTTATATAAGA
>CAZBIT010000262.1:0-4362 GCA_964491835.1 uncultured bacterium | reverse complement strand
TTACGACGAAGCATTAAGTATTGAAGGTGTGGTTGGATTATCGGTTGGAACAAGAGCGGATATTATAACGGAAGAAACACTTGACCTTTTAGAAGAATATTCAAAAAAAACTTACTTTTGGGTAGAATATGGACTGCAATCTATTCACGATAAAACCCTAAATCTTATCAATCGTGGTCATACCTATAAAGAATTTGAGGATACATTTTTAAAAACAAAAAATAGAAGAATAAAAATATGTGTACACATAATAGTTGGTCTCCCCGGTGAAACAAGAGAAGAAATATTACAAACCGCAGAAAAATTAGCCGAATTGAAACCAGATGGAATAAAAATCCATTCATTATACATAGAAAAGAGAAGCCCAATTGAGAAATATTATAATAAAGGAGAAATAAAACTATTAGAACAGGATGAATATATATCAATTATTGCAGATTTACTTGAAAGGATTCCAAAAGATATAATCATTCAGAGGTTAGTTGGAGAAACAAATAAAGATGCGTTAGTCGAACCAAAATGGATTCTAAATAAAACTAAGATTATTTATGAAATAAATAATGAACTCATAAAAAGGAATACTTATCAAGGATACCTCTGCAAGAACTTTAAAAGTGAAATTTTTTACTTGATATAATTTATTATTTATTTTAATTTATTTAATTAATATTATTATTAAAACAACAGGATTTGACTTTTCAACTGTTTTTCTTAAAAATATAAAGGAGGAAAAGTGATAGAACAAATATATGCAATGGCTAGAGGAGGACAATCTTCAGGCGGTTCTGCAACAATATTAACTCTACTTCCATTTATACTAATATTTTTTATTTTCTACTTTTTAATGATACGTCCTCAGGCAAAACGACAAAAGGAAACTCGAGTGATGTTGGATAGTTTGAAAAAGGGGGATAAAATATTGACAATGGGGGGAATTTTTGGCACTATTGTTGGTTTTAAAGAAAACGAAAATATCGTCATCCTTAAAATAGACCAAAATACAAAAATTGAAATTTTAAGAACATCAATATCAAAACTTATAGGTCATGAATAAAAATGGCTATTATTAATATCAATAAGTATGGTAATTCTATTTTAAGAGAAAAAGCAAAACCACTGGAAAAAATTACAAGTAAAGAACTAAATCTAATTGATGATATGATAGAAACTATGATTTATGCTGAAGGAATAGGATTAGCAGCAAATCAAATAGGGATTCCTAAATCCATTGCGGTTGTTAATTTATCCTATTTTGATGAACAGATACAACCACAGGCTTTTTTAAATATTAAGGTCCTTGAAGCAAATGGAACTTCAGTATTGGAAGAAGGATGTTTAAGCATTCCCGGAATAAAAGAAAATATTGAAAGACCTGAATACATAAAAATATCATATATGGATGTTTTTGGTGAAAGGAATATATTGGAATGTAGAGGATTATTGGCTCGAGTAATCCTACACGAAGTTGACCATCTTCAAGGGGTTTTATTTGTGGATAGATTACCTTCAATAAAAAGAAAGCTTTTAAATTCAAAATTAAAAAAGATTGCAAAAGGATTGGATATTAAATAAGTAAAGGATATTTTATCTTGAAAATTTTATTTATGTCATCATCAGAAATTGCTTTGCCAACTCTTGATAGGATATTAAATAGTGAACATGAACTTGTTGGAATTGTTACACGTCCGGATAAACCTGAAGGAAGAGGAAAGATAATTAAAAAATGTATTGTAAAAGAATATGCTAATAAAAACGATATTATTTGTTTTGACCCCGTTGATTTAAATGAAAATGATTTCATAGAAGGTTTAAAAAAATTAAATCCAGAACTTGCGGTTGTTTTTGCATTTAGAATTCTTCCCAAAGAAGTATTTACCATATCTAAATTTGGAACTATTAACATACATTCATCTTTACTTCCGGAATACAGAGGAGCAGCACCAATAAACTGGGCTATAATCAATGGCGAAAAAGAAACGGGAATCACGATAATTTTCATTAATGAAAAAATCGATTCGGGAGACATTATTTTACAGAAAAAAATATCCATAAAAGACGATGAAACAGCAGGTGAACTCAAACAGAGGATATGCGTTTATAGTGCAGATGTATTAATGGACGCCATTAATAAAATTCAAAATGGTGATATTCATCCAATCCCTCAAAAAGACAACAATTTTAAGAAAGCACCAAAAATAAAACCTAATCATTTGATAATTGACTGGTCAAAATCCGCTATTGATGTTCATAATCTTATAAGAGGGCTATCACCTTTGCCAGGTGCATATACGACTTATAGGAATAAAAGGATAAAAATTCTTAAAAGCAAAATATATGACCCTGAAAAAACAGAAGGAATACCTGGCTCTGTTTATATTTCAGATTTGGAAAAGGGGCTTGTTTTAAACGCCGGAAAGGGTATGATTTATATCTTAGTACTTATGAAGGAGGGTAAAAAAAGGATGAGTATAAGGGAATTTCTTATAGGAAACAAAATAATTAAAGGAGAAATTTTCCGTTAATTAATATAAAAATGAATAAATCATTAAAAATTCCTGGTTTAGTATTTTTTTCTTTAATATTTTTGGTGGTTTTTACTGACAGAATATTTTTGCCTTTATATATACACCATAATAAAGAAGTTGTCTTACCTGATGTAGTAAGTAAAAAATATGATGAAGCAAAGGCAATTTTAAATTCAATGGATTTAAAAATAATTATAGAAGATAGAAAGTCAGATGACAAATTTCCACCAGATGTCGTATTGGTTCAGAATCCCAAAGGTAATTCAATTGTAAGAAAAGGCAGAAGGGTATACGTTACTCTAAGCACACCAGAAAATCCTGTTTTAGTCCCAAGTTTGATTGGAAATTCAGAAAGAGAAGCAAAAATAAAGATCAACAATGCTGGTTTAATAATTGGAATTATTGAAAAAGATTTTTCTTCATTTTATCCAATAGGAGTAATAATTAACCAATCGCCATTGGCTGGAACAAAAGTGGCAAAAGGTCAAGATGTAAATATAACTGTAAGTTTAGGAAGATTCCCTGATGAAATTATTGTTCCAGACATTGAAGGGAAAAATCTTGAAATTGTAAAGGACCAAATAAAAAAGGCAGGTTTAAAAATTGGTAGAATATATACTATTGCCAATAATGATTTACTACCTAATACAATTCTTGGAATAGGATATAAAAATGAACCAATTACTCCTGGAACACCTTTGAAGCCGGGAGATTCAATTGATATTGTCATATCGAAAATAGACACTACAATTACTAATATTGATTCAACAATTTTTTAATTGGAGTCAACATTACGAATATGAAAGAAAGTAATAATTTAATTTTGGCGCCTTCAATATTGAACTCAAACTTCGCAAATTTATATTCTCAAATTAAAGAAATTGAGAAGGGAGGAGCGGAGTGGATTCATCTGGATATAATGGATGGACATTTTGTGCCTAACATCTCTTTTGGACCATTGATAGTACAAACTGTTAATAGCATAACGGATTTGTTTCTCGATGCTCATCTTATGATTGATAATCCTGAAAAATTCATAGAAATGTTCAAGGATGCAGGTTCTGACCTTATAACAATTCATATAGAAGTTTGTGATAATATTCATAAGTCCATTGAATCGATTAAAAATCTTGGAATAAGTGTCGGCGTCTCGTTAAATCCTGATACGCCAATAGAAAAAATAATCGACATTGTCCCCTATGTTGATTTAGTTCTTATAATGACGGTATTTCCTGGATTTGGTGGTCAAGAATTTATCCCTTATACTTTAGATAAAGTGAAAAAATTGAAAGAAATTGCGGGGAAAAATAATGACAAATTACTGATACAAGTTGATGGTGGAATAACTATTGAAAATATTCGTAAAATTGCTGACGCAGGTGCTAATGTCTTTGTAGTCGGCTCGGCGATATTCCATCAACCAAATATAGAGGAAGCAGTTAAAAAATTCCGTAATATTCTTGGAATATGACAAGTTTTAAATTAGAATTATATAGAAAATCAATACACATCTCTTCTTCAATTATACCGCTATTCTATGTTTTTTTATCTAAAAAACTTACTCTTGAAATTTTAATTCCTTTTGCTTTTGCCTTCACTTTAGTTGATATTGTCAGAGTTAACATTAATTTTATAAACAAAATATACATTAAAATATTAAAAGACATTTTAAGAGTAAGTGAAATTAAGAGATTCACAGGTGCGACATATCTTTTAATATCTTCTGTTATAGTGATAATGATTTATGATAAAGGTATAGCAATTGCCTGTCTATTATTTCTTACATTATCTGATTCACTCGCAGCATTGTTTGGAAAAAGCATTGGAAAAATAAAAA
>CAZBIT010000261.1:0-4372 GCA_964491835.1 uncultured bacterium | reverse complement strand
TGTGACGTTTATCTGCTTCGAGTCTTCCAAATATTTTCCGTTAAATATTGAAACCTACCATGGAAGTGGTTTAATTTTGATGTTCTTGAAATAAACGGTACTGCCGGGGTCGTGCCCCTGCAGTGCAATGGTTCCCATATTAAGCACTCGTCCGGGCATACCTTTGGGTGCTACAGGAACATCCGGTTCTTTATAATCAACAACGGTTTTACCATCAACTTTAACATTAATTTGTTTACCGTTTACGATAATATGTAAGTTAAACCAGACATCATCTTTGGCAGGAGAAACATCCATAATATTCAAGACGTTGTAAAGACCGCCAGTTCTTGTTCTGTCATTTTTATCTGAATTGTTTATCTGCACCTCATAACCCTTTGCAGGAAAGCCACTCTCCTGGTATTGAGTATGAAAATAAATGCCGCTATTTGAATATGGTTTTGTCATGACATCTACTTTCAATTCAAAATTTTTAAAGAGAGCATTCTCTATCCGACCTACATAATAACAATGGCTGCGACTGCCATTTGCGACAATCGCTCCGTCCTGAATTTTAAAGGTTCCCTGTTCCTCCTCGCTGATTTTCCAGCCATCAAACGTTTTGCCATCAAATAAATTATAAAAACCTTCTTCATCTGGTACTGGTCGTGCTTGTCGTGCTTGTGCAAAACAGTTGTTTTTGCCTTGCGACAGTTGTAATGCTAAAATTAAGAGACTAATACAAAAACTGGCTAAAATAGTTTTTCGTAACATTTTTTATTCCTCCTTGTTTTTAAGATTCTTGATGTTAAATGAATTATGATAATGATTTTTAAATTAAGCAATTTTCTCTGGTTGCAGAGGGAGATTTTAAGAAATATTATTCAATTTTATATTTATTTATTAATTTTAAAATTATTCAAATTTAATTATTAAAGCAAGAATTATTTGAATTTTTAAAAAATTAAAACATTTTGAATATTATATATTATGTTGAGTAAAAACGGGCTATTAATTCTGCTTACCATAAAATTTGGATTTTATCATGATTTTGCTATCTGCAAAAATTGCACTATCAGCAACCATCCCATTCAATATATTTTTATTTTTGTAATAAGCATATAAAAATATTGACAAATCTGTTTAATGTATTTATATTTTTCTACAGTCCTTTTGTAGGTAAAAATATTTTTAATTTGTAAAAAAATAAACTCTGGAGGTGTATTATGAGTTCTATATCTTTACTGATTGGATTAATTGCAGTTCTTTTTGTTCAGAATACCTTAGTTATAGCCCAGACGGCTGAAAAGGATGAACTTTTAAAAGGGATGAATTTTATTAAGACACAAATATACACAGATGAAGAAAATGAAGCGATTCTCAAACTTTATAAAGAGCTTCGGGTTTCTGATGTGTCTGATGGGATGGATATGGTTGGACTGCCAGGAACTGGACTTGTGGACAAATCAATTCATCCAGCCTGGATAGACCAGGACTCTCTTACTCACAGGTTCTGTGGAATTGCAATTACTGTTAGATATGTTCCAACTCAGCGTTTGGATAGGCCTGAGCCCGATGAAGATTTTAGTAAATGGGAAAGCAGTTGGTATGGAAATTTTTCTTCCGAAATTTTTACTTCGATTATTAAGCACGGAAATGTGATAGTAATTGATGATGTAGAAGAGGCAGATATTGGAACAATAGGTTCCAATAATATTATGGGGTGGTACAGTCGAGGGGTGGTTGGTGTCGTTACTGATGGTTCTGCACGCGATACAGATGAGATTGCAAAGGAGAGGGTTCCACTGTATCTTCGACGTATAGGGAGAGGAATCAGGCCCGGACGCAACGATCTTGAGTCCGTCAATCGCCCTGTGGTTATTGGAGGAGTGCTCATCTGTCCCGGAGATGTAATCGTTGCCGATGGAGATGGTGTGATTGTGGTACCGAGGCGTGTAGAAGAGAAAGTGGCAATTTATGCAAGAAATATCCTTGATAGTGATAAGAACGCAAGACGAAAACTATATGAAAAACTCGCTAAACCACTTGATAAAACAGTGAAATGATACCTTTGCTGCAATGATAAAGAGCAAATTGGGAGTGGTAATTTTCAAACATTTATTCAATTACAATTTTAAGTTTTATGTGGTTGTGTATTTTACTTATGCGGAAGTTGAAATTTTTTCCCTTAGAATATTGAACGTTTTTATGTAAATTAAGTTTATTGCATATAAAACCAAATTCTTCAATCGTGATTATTTTCCATAACAATTTATGCTCCTATAAATATTTTTTAAATGAAAATTTAGGATTAATTATGAAGAAATTTGGCATAGTAATTATATTAATCTTGTTGTTTGGGTCTATTAGTGCTTTTTCTCAGTGGGGCATTCAAATATCTGAAACGGGCATAATAGATACAATGAACACTTTTGAATCAATTAAGGAAGAATTCAATTTCACTGACTTGATAAAAGAAGGTAATTTTTTGTTGGAGCAGAAATTATATGATGATGCGATAAAGAAGTATGAGGAAGCAAATAAAATTAAAGAGACGTCAAATGCATACAAGGGAATAGGGTTGGCATATATTCAAAAAGCAAAAGCACTTGATGAGGAAATGGTCACACCTATCAGAGCAGTGAGAAAGAGGAATTATTGTAATTTATCGGTTGAAAATTTTTTAAAAGCATCAAATATTGAATCCAACAATTTAGAGATAAAATATCTTCTTTCAGATGCGTATGTCTTTATGAATAAGCGTGAAAGTTATGAAAAGGCTGTGCCTGTTTTAGAGCAAATTATATCTACAGACAAAAACTATAAAGATGCTTTCATTCTTTTAAGTATTGTTTACAGACGATTAAATAAAAGTAAAGATGCAGAAAAAGTTATTAATGAATATCTAAAGATGAATGAATTTAACTCAAGGGCACTCTATCAATTGTCAAAATTGGCTTTAGAAAGAGATGAGTTTGAAAACGCTGAAAAGTTCTTCTTACAATCTCTTGATAATCTCACTGACCCTGATGCAATTTCAGAAATATTAGAGGATATAGAAATTCTTTTTTCTGCCCAAGACCAGTATGAATTTAAATTGGCAGAACATAAGGGAAAATTTTTTAAAAAATTCTGGCTTTCAAAAGACCCCGACCCGAAAACGGAGAGCAATGAGCGATTAATTGAACATTTTAAAAGGGTTAAGTTTGCAAATAAAAATTTTACCACACAAAGTACACATGGGAGTTATGATGACCGCGGAAGGACTTATATAAAATATGGTGAACCGGATAGTAAATTTTTAGATGGTGGTGGGGTAAACACATATTCCAATGAATACTGGGAGTATTTCTGGGGAGTAATGGATTATAATTATGGATTTGTCTTTAATTTTGCTAATAAAGGTGGATGGGGGTATGAGTTGATTGGGGATTCGAGTATCGCAAGTTTGGAAGCAGGATTTGGATTGTTTAAAGGACTTAAGCCCCAAAGAAGAGAAATGGGTGATGCTCAATATAAACTACTTCCAGAAGGTTTAGCCGATAAGTTTTTAGATTATAGAGACGCTGAAGAATTTATGTATTTGAATGTTCCGGCAGAGGGTTATCCGTTTTTTAAAGAAACTAAACCACTGTATGTTATGACTTCATCTGCATCATTTAAAGGAGAAAATGGTGGTATTAGGCAGGAATTGTATTATTCGTTCCCCATTAATGAGATTAAATTTAAGAAAAGAGGAAATAACAAAACCGCAGAATTCGACGAATATGTTGTTATGAAAAATGTTGATAATAAGAATTTTTATCAGAATGACCAAAAGATTGAACTAAAATATGATAAGAATAAAGATTTTGATGATGAATTTTACATCGGACAAATTAATATTGATGTTCCTTATAAAGATGAAGATTATACGAGTTTTTTGAGGATTACAAGCAGTAAAAGTGATAAGTTGGGTTTAGTATTTCACGATTTTACCGAGAGGGATTATTCTGGTGATTCGCTTTCTATAAGTGAAATTGAATTTGCATATAACATTGAACCAACAACTGAAGAAGACCAATTTACAAAAAATGGACTTCGGATAATACCTCACACTGGAGCAGTATTAGATAAAAATGAAAATATTTTTATTTACTTTGAAATATACAATCTTTCCCTTGATGAAAAAAGTGAAGGGAGATATAATATTGAATTAATAATTCAAAAAAGAAATCCAGAAGATACAACGAAGAAAAAGTTTTACAATGAAATCGGAAAGGAAATTTCTAACAAGACAGATAAGTTTTTTAAATATTTTGTTGAAGATTTTGACAAAGAGTCCATCACAATATCCAGAATTGAAACTGTTAAACAAAAGGATACTTTCATTTGGCTTTCATTAGATATGAAG
>CAZBIT010000260.1:0-4374 GCA_964491835.1 uncultured bacterium | reverse complement strand
AAAGAACCTTCAGGACATTCTTAAAAAATATAACTTTGAAGATGGACGTCTGCATACTTTCAGACATACGTTTGCGACAAAGCTTGCACAGGCAGGAGTGGGTATATATGAAATACAGCAGCTTTTAGGACATTCAGATATCAGAATGACGCAGAGATATGCTAAATTATCGACAAAAAACTTGGAAAGTGCGGTTAGGAAATTGGATAATATATGAAGGAGCATTAATATATATCAACAAAAACTTATATAGAAAATGGTAATGCTTATATTTTCACCTTAATAGTTTTAAGCCAATTTTGAACTCTTTCAAATTCTATTAATCCTTGCATCACGTTGATTATTTTGGACAGGTACTTGTTTTTATGAATACATATAGGATATTACATTAAGAAAAGATTTACCCAGAGAATTAATTTTTAATTTGAATCTGTAACATGCAACTTCACATGCTAAAACATCATAAGGATAAATCCCTTTATAATCTATAATTCCGAACATTGATTCTACATTATTTTTGTTAAAATTTTCAGAATAAAAATCCTGACCGAGTTCGAAATCAGCCCACGGGAAATAAAAATACATTATATCTTCAACTTCAACTAGACCATGAAATCCAAACCATTCTTTTTCTATCGTTTCATTATCTTCATTATCAATTAGAATTATTTTAGTATTGCCTCTTTTATAACTTTTATTACAATAGTCTTCAGTATAAACTGATATTTTATTGCCATTTTCCAAATATTTAATGAAAACTATGATTTAAAAATTAAAATTTCTCAATCATATCAATGAGATTCTCTATAACTGCTTTTTCCCCTCCGGACATAATTCTGGTTGACACAACTTCATAGCCACCTTCATTGTATGCTTTATCAGTAACAATATACCCGCACCAACCGTTAGTGTGAGTAACAACAAAAGTATTCTTATAAGGCGACATCTCTTTGATTTTTAATCCAATTTCATGGAATACGTCTCCTGAAATACCTGCAAAAATAGTATTACCGACTTTAACAGCAGATACCCGTATTTCTAAATCCGGTCCAGGTTTAAAGGTACCGGGTTTTAATTTCATAGTTTCTTCAAAAGTTATTCCCGGCATATCTCTGGTGCTTAGTTTTCCCGGAAGTTTCATACTTTTCCGTGAGGCACTTATTTCCCCGTATGGTGATGTTTTTATGTCTTTCAAAACCCTGAGAACTTCCTTTCCAAGCAGATAGCCGTATGTATCACTGCTTGTACTTGAAATTCCAAACGCGGTGCCTTCAGGCCCAAACACGGGGTTTATATCACCCGACGCACCGGCAGTAACAAGTGCAACGGTGTTATTCTGGAACTCCTTTTCAATAAACAACGAAGTTGCCCCCAACCAATCACCGGTGAGTAAATTACTTGAAGGTCCCATCACTGCCCCCTGGCAGGGCCAGTTTACAAAAACAGCCATCACATTGCCATTCGCATCATTTATCCTGAGAACGATTACTTCATGGTCACAGGGACCATCAGGATTCTTTCCAAGCCAGGGATAACCGTTTGGAGGCATAGAAGCACGGCGGTTTACATTCATTTTGCACTGCCCTCTTCCGGTCCCGATACTTGCAGGTTTAAGTTTTTTATCCGCTTCTTTAACTGCTTCTATAATCTTTTCCTTAAGACCATCTGAATATGTTTTTACTTCAGGTAAGGTTGACTTGGTATAATCCATTCCACTATAAATATTAGTAGGACCGCTGTGAGTATTCGTGGCACTTATCAGAATATTATCCTGTGGAATGCCGACTTCTTTTTCAATTCTCTTGAACATTTCATCATCAAAAGAACTTGAAAATTCAGAAGCGTCGGCAGTAATTAAAGCAGCTTTTGTTTTTCCATCACTGAAAACAATTGCGCGAATAAACACCTCATCATGTATTCCTTCATAAACCATATTTTTACCTGCATGCCAGGCAATTGGAATAGGAGTTTTGGGCGTTATATTTACCTTTGAAACACCAGCATAAAGGGTAGATTTTTCTGCTGAATATGACCCGTAGGAATCAAAAATAAAAAACAGAAGAAAAATAAAGACAAAATTACTGCCTAAAAAAAATAGTGCTTTTTTCATAGGGTTTCCCTCCTAAACTTAAATTTTACATTTGTTCAATCATTTCAAGGATTGAATCAATTAATATTTGTTCTGCCCCGATTTTCGCTTTTGAATAATTTGGTTCGTATCCCCCTTCTTTATATGACTTATCAGTTACAATATACCCGCTGCTTCCATTGCAATGGATTATTATAAACGTATAGTTGTAATGTGACTGCTTCTTAATTTTCATACCTATCTCATTAAAAACTTCTCCCGAGATTCCGATTAAAACAATATCTCCCACTTTTAATAAAGAAATCCGAACATCAAGACTTGGTCCCGGCTTACCGTTAACATCCTTTCCCAGATGTGTTATATTCTTCTGTAAAGTACTGACATCTCCTCGAAAGCTTGTTTTAATATCCTTGCCCACTCTCATTACTTATTCACTCAAAATATTACCTATAGCATCAACGGCAAAACTGTACCCACTTTTAAAATCAAGATGTGGACCATAAACAGGATTTATATCGCCTGAAGCACCTGCTGTAACAGGTGCAATAATTTTATCTCCAAACCTTCTTTCTACGAATCTTGATGCAGCCCCAGGCCAATCACCCGAAACCAAATAAAAGCATAAAATTTTTCACAAATAAAATAAATCATTATCTACTTATATAAATATATTGGAACGTGCTATTTTAACACAACTAAATCAATAAATCCTTTTTCCTTAAGATTATTATAAAAACTAAACACATCCTTTACATCCAATTTACCAAACTGTAAACAGATAGAATTTTTTATATCTTGTACAGATAAACCTGAATCAATAAAATTTGTCAACTCCATCACAGTGTAACTGTGCAATCCCGATGACCTATCTGCTCTAATAACTTCTTTCCTGCCCTTTTCTGTTGAAACAGGTGTTATTTTTGAAGCACGTTCCTCATCCAGAGAAAGTTT
Source organism: uncultured bacterium (assembly GCA_964491835.1). GTDB lineage: Bacteria > SM23-31 > SM23-31 > JAUVVT01 > JAUVVT01 > CAZBIT01. The sequence goes on along the minus strand of CAZBIT010000260.1, from coordinate 1,334 downwards.
CGGCTCATCCAAAGGTAATCCAAATTTCTTACACTTCAACTCATAAAATTCCTTCAACTGATTTCCGTTCTGTATTTCACAATTATCAAGTTTCTTTAAAGTCGTCTTAATCAACTCATCAGCATCTTTATTCTTTTCTGCAAGTATGCCAACAGATTTAATACCAATTTTTTCTCTTATATACGACCCACGCAATTTATCCTTAACATCTTTATATGTCTGCTTTAAATTATCAGAAGTGCACAACTCAAGTTCTTTAAGCCCTGCTTCCAAATCTTGTCTTATCCTGATACTTCCATTTACATCTACCAAAGACAACAGTATTGGTATGTCTTCAATATCAGCATTGGCTATTATATAGGCGGAAGCAAGAGTTAGAAAAACTGCTCTCTTTAACTGTGTTGGGTCAGATTTGTCAGGCGTGTCCTGATTAGAATGATAAAACATATCGGGCCAGTTATTAAACATCACAGCAGGAACACCATACTCTCTCTCAATGAAAACTTCATGGTCGCTTCCACTTGCATATGACTCTATATCATAATAAAAAGGATCCTTTGTTCCGTTAGGGTCATTTATTGGAATTACTTTTTTCTTCCAATTCCCAACAAATTCATGTATTCTCTGCCTGTTTGAAATTCCAACATATTCAAAAAACTCCTGACAAACATCATTTAAAAAACTCGCCCTTGAATCAATAGTGCGATATAATACTAAACTGTTATGATTTTTGGCCACATCTTCCCCAACCATATCAAGATTAATTGCAGCAACCATATTTTTGACTTCATCCGGATATCTCTGAAGATACATTCTTGTACCTGTTTTTTCAGGCGTCCATAAAAATCGAATGCTTCTTTTAGGTCTGTCAATCTTTCCCTCATTAATTAACTTTATTAAAGCTCTGCCTGCTTCAAGAATCACGGCACACCCGCTGAAATTATCTAATGCTCCCTGTTTTGCAATACCTTCAAAAAGATGTGCACATAATACCACTTCCTGCTTCGATGACACATCCCCCGGTATCAGAGCAGTCGGTACTTCGCTGTCTGCATTATAATAAGTTGTCTTGACATTCGCCCTTATTTTAACCTTTTCGTTATTCTTAAAAAGTTTCTTAAATTCATCGGCAGTCCTCGGACTTATGTTAAATGCAAATTTAAGTGTTGTATTTTTTTGTGACCCGAGATTTGTCCATGCTAATACCATCTGGTCAGGATAATCCAGAGCCCTTGGCTGTCCATAAACAACCGCTCCGACTGCCCCAAATTTCTCGGCAAGGGGAAATATAAGGTTAACGGAACCAGATGCAAAAATAATCTTACCTTTAATAT
>CAZBIT010000259.1:0-4384 GCA_964491835.1 uncultured bacterium | reverse complement strand
ATAAATTTTCCAGTTTCCTTCACCATCTTTAACTTGTTTCATTAATCTTCCGGATGGGTCTCTTGAATCGAGAATATAATTGCCACTATCGGGTTCAACCTTTTTTCTCATTTGGAAGATGAATCCATCGCCATCGAGGTCATCTGCGGGGTCTTCGTCTATTAATCCGTCACGGTCAGAATCATAAGGTCGAACGGAACTTCTATTACTTTGAGCGGTTTGAAGATATAATTCTGAACCATCGGGATTGTTTTTTATTCTAAAGTAGAAGGTTTTAGTGTTGATTAGTTTGGTGATTTCTTCATCTTTACCATAATTTGTAAGTAAGTAGTTAAGTAGCCAAAAGGCGGATTCTGCGGCAGTTACTTCACCACTATGTCTATTTGCGTCGATAGTCATAGCAGGCTTATCTGTATCTTTTCCGGTTTTTTTGTTTGCTAAAGTGATTTGGTATATGTCGCGACCTTCAAAGGTTTCTCCTGCGACGTAAAGGTCAATGAGGTCAGGGAATTCCTTTGCCCATTTTTTTAAAAAAAAGATAATTTCATCGTATGTATGATAGTGCAGAAAGTCGAGTTCGCCTTCTTTTAATGGTTTTATTTCGGGATAAAACGTTTTTTTGAAGAAACTTTTGCCATGACGGTAACCTTTTACGATGTATAAGGTGGAATCGGGTTTTTTTTCATTGGATTCCTGGGCGATTGAAATCATAGCCCAAGAAAAAATTAGTGCAATTGTAAATATAAAAACAATCTGTTTTTTAAGGTTAATATATCTCATAATTCCTCCAATGTAACATATATTTTTAAAGCGGGTAGAATTAAGGTCTTTGCAAATTTTGTGTTAAGTATCTTTGCATAATTCGTCTTAGAAATTCTTCTTTATTTATTGACATACCGATCTGGCAGTTTGGTTCTTTACTTTCATCAATTATGGTGAAACCACCCTCAATAACTTTGACATAAGCGGGTTTTGTTGTAAAAAGGTCAGGCCATATTGCCATACTGACTGCAACTACATCATATAGTGTTGGAGTTTCGTTTCCCCAGAGTGAATATAGCGCACAGATCACATTTGTTAGAGGTGACTGTCGCATTAAGAGTTTAAGTCGTTTGTCTGCATCAAGTTTAACAAAAGTAGTAATATCAAGACCTGCATAAGTTATATTTGCACCTGAAGAGGCAAAAATTTTTGCTGATTCGACATCGGCACGGACATTCCATTCTGCATCGGGAACAGGATTGTTACTATAACCGAGGTAGAATGAGCCGAACATTGAATAAATGTGTTTTGCAAGTTTTAAAGCAGAGGGGTCTTTTTTGATAATGTCTCCTATATTTGGTACGGGTCCAATTGTAAAAAGTATAATTTCGTTAGGATATTTTCTTAGCATTTCGATTACAAAATCAGAAGCAGGTTTGTTTATTGGCTTTATTTTTGAAAAGCCTTCAGCCCAGTAAAATTGAGGAGAATAAGAAGCGAGTTCTTTGTCTCTACCAACGACATTAGGGGTTTGGTGTCCAACTATAACAGGAATATGTTCCATTCCAGTTTCATAGAGAATTTTACAGGCGATTTGAGCGCGTTTTTCGGTTAAACCATGGTCCATAACAACGCCAAGAATTTCAAATTCGGGGCTTGAAAGCAACAGTGCAAGTGCGAAAGCATCGTCTATATCACCACCAAGGTCTGTATCCAAAATTACTTTTTGTTTTTCAGCTGATATTAAATAAGTAAAGATAAAAAATGTAAAAATGAACAAGTTTATCAATATTGATTTGATTTCAAACATAGTGATACCTCCAGTTCTTATAATTGTAGCCAGAAAAAAATAGAAATTTTTAATAGAGGTATTTAATCTGACTTATTCATAAAATTGTTAATAATAAAAGTTGTCATTTCGACCTTAGTCCCGTCCTACTATGTAGGACGGGACGTGTAATATAGGGACACCATATATATTTATTGATTCTCAGTCAGCAATTTTGTATATTTTAATATACCAAGAATTTCGGTTGCAATACAAAGCCATGAGAAAACTGGCCGTCCTCTTGGTAGTGATAGTTTCGTGACAAAACTTGAGACGGTAGTCGGTCAAGTTTTAAGACCTAAAAAGGCAGGAAGAAAGTTAAAAAAATAAAAAAATAGGTATGGTGTCCCTTTATTTTCCCTTTATTTTCCCTTTATTTTCTTTATTTTTAAGTGCGAAAGGGGGGACTTGAACCCCCAATCTCTTTCGAGAACCAGATCCTAAGTCTGGCGCGTATGCCAATTCCGCCACTCTCGCTTTTATTATTTTACTTCATTCTACTAAATAAGTTTCTTGATTATTTTTATATTCATCACAGGAAACATAAAAACGTTTGAAACCATAAATTATAAGAAAGCCCGCCAATAATATTAGAATTGGTGATATATGCCCTTTCCATTCTGCCCAGGAAGGAGTTGATATGTTTTCATTATTTGTATAAAGTATTGAAACTGCATTATATAAAATATGGACCGATGCCGGTGGGAAGATACTGTTACTTTTCCATGATAATACTCCTAAAATTACGCCAAGAATTACAATCTGAACCATATACCAGGGCCAGATGACCCATATATAATGGATAAACGCAAAAATTATTGCGGTTATTATAACCGCTCTCGTTACTTCCATTTGTTTCTCGAAAGAATATAACAAAAATCCTCTGAATAGCATCTCTTCAAAAATGCCCGCCATTAAAACCCCTGCGGTAATGAGTATTACGAATTCATAAGGATTGTTCGTTTTAAATAATTTAGTCATTTCTTCTTCAATTTCTGAAATGCCTTCAGGAAGTGGGAAAATTGCTTTTATTATTCTTTCAAATTCCTCGCTTAATATCAAAAAGGATAAACCTATTAATAAACTATATACGATAATATTGATATTTACTTTGTTTAGACGGAAGACCTTTTTTATAGAGAATCCTCTCTTGTAAGAAAACCAAATCGCAGGAATTATGACGAATATCTCAGCAAGAAATCCTTCTTTTCTACCAGAAAAGACCGTCCCGGATAAAATCCCTGAAATGAAAAAAAGAATAGCAAAAGTTATAACTAATATTAAAACTGCTTCTTTCTTTGTTGGATAATCTCTTTTTACTTCCATTTATCTATAATTTTAAAAGTTTTTCAGCATTTTTAAAAAATATTTTTTCTTTTTCTTCCTCTTTTATAGGAAGATTTTTGATATTTTCGATTTCTGTTTTTTGGTCTCTCCAAGGAGAATCCGTTCCAAATAAAATTTTATCGAAACCGTGTTTTTTCAATATTCTTAAAAATAATTCATTATCAATGTATCCGATGGTAAATGAAATTTCGAAGTATGCCGGACTTCCAACAAGATAGTATTCTACTTCATCCCACATTAGAAAACTTCCAGTGTGTGCAAGGATTAACTTTAATTCAGGAAATTTTTCAAGTATTTTTGAAAATATTTTTGGCGTGCTCTTCGGAGGCGCTTTAATTCCAATATCTTTCCCAGCATGATAAAGAACAATCATATCATTTTTTATGAATTCTTCGTATAAATTATACATATATTCCGCATTAGGTTCAAAGTTTTGATAATCGGGATGAAATTTAATCCCTTTTATTCCCATATTGTTTAAAATTTTTGGGATTTTATGAGAGTTTTCATCAGTCGGGTATATTGTTCCAAAAGAAATTATCCCATTGTTCTGAATCTCAGATGCCCATTTATTTATGCTTTCTACCTGGCTCGGTTTTGTGGAGATGTGCATCGTTACTGAAATATCTATTTTTGCATCCCGCATAGAGTCGAGAAGTGATTTTAACGTTCCGTCAAGGAATGCCTTGGATTCTGAGTTCCCTTCCAACTTTTTCATAGCACGTGGTGCCAAATCATCCGGGAAGATATGAGTGTGAATGTCAATTATCTTCACTTTAGACCTCGCAATTTTAAGATGAATTATTATTTTTTATTTTAAAAGATAATAAAACATAATCAAATTATAAAGAAAAAATTATTTAATTGACATTTTGAAAAGATAAGTATAATTTCTTATCATAAAAACAATTTAATTCATATTCATAAATAATTCTAAAAAAAAGAAAATTAGTTTTTTAATAAGGTAATTAATATGAATAAGAAATTTTTGTTTTATAGCGTATTTACAATCTTTTTTATTTTCAATTACATTGTCTCATCAGGACAGGAAGTTAAAAAAACAAGCGAGGATGTAAAAAATATGGTTAAAGATATACATTGGCTTGGACAATCGGCTTTTAAAATAACCGGCGAAAAGATTGTTTACTTTGACCCTTATCGGTTATCAGGCAAACAGGAAAAGGCAGATATAATCCTTATTTCTCATTCGCATTCTGACCATTGTTC
>CAZBIT010000258.1:0-4385 GCA_964491835.1 uncultured bacterium | reverse complement strand
AAGACAGAATGACATTCTGTTCTTGAATAGAGAATATTTGAATTATTATTAATTAATTATCATTAGAAGTAAAGAAATATTTTTATATAAATGAATATGTTATTTCGTATTATTGTATATCTTTATTATAATACGTAATAATTTACAATCCCAAATTTGTTTTGTCAATATTTATAATAAAAATTTATTTTATTTAACTATTAAAAATATTTCTTGTAAAAAGATATTTTTTTGTAATTTTTGGTTAATAAAACCTGCTGTATCTTTAATATAAAGGGGTAATTATGAATGGTAATTCTTATAATTCTGAAGTGAAATTACAGCGCGTTTTAAAATTAAGGGACTTAGTTATTTATGGAATAATATTAATACAACCTGGGGCATCACTTGCATTATTTGGTCATGCAAATAACCTTTCAAAGGGACATGCAGTAACGACTATTCTTGTTGCTATGGTTGCAATGATATTAACAGCAATAAGTTATGGGCGTATGGCTAATCGCTATCCATCGGCTGGTTCTGCTTATACTTATGTGGGAAGAGGGTTGAATCCTGTTTTAGGATTTATAGCGGGATGGTGTATGTTTTTAGATTATCTGATTGTGCCGATTATTTGTATAATATATTCAAGTATTACAGCAAATCATTTATTACCAATAATTCCGTATGAAGTATGGATTTTCTTTTTTATGATTATCGGCACATTTATAAATCTTAGGGGGATTAAATTTACATCATTAACGAATAAAATTCTTCTTGTGATTATGAGTATGGTTATATTTTATTTTATGGTAGCCATGATTAGGTATATATTTGTTAAAGATGGATTAGATGGTTTATTTACAATTCAACCATTTTACAATAAGGATAATTTTTCTTGGAGTGTCATATGGACAGGGACGTCACTTGCTGCATTGACATATATAGGATTTGATGGATTGACCACCTTATCGGAAGAAGTTGAGAACCCACGACGTAATGTGCTTCTTGCAACAGTGCTGACTTGTTTAATAACGGGAGTGTGGAGTGGTTCACAAGTATATCTTGCCCAAGCATCATATCCTGGATTATTTTCAACGATAAATGCTATTACAGATGAAACCGTAAAGAATCATGCATTGGATACGGCTATAATGACTGTGGCGAATAAAGCAGGTGGGATTTGGTTGGATTCTATTTTATCGTTAATTATACTTATAGCACATATAGGTTCAAATATTACGGGACAGGCAGGCGCATCGCGTTTGTTATATGGGATGGGGCGAGATAATGTTCTTCCTAAAAAGTTTTTTGGTCATCTCGATAGAAAATTTGCGGAACCATCATATAATATCATATTAATTGCGATAATTTCATTAATAAGTGCGTTTGTTCTTAATTATGAAGAGTGTGCTCGTCTTATTAATTTCGGGGCGTTTCTCGCTTTTATAGGAGTGAATCTATCAGTGATCCGCGAATATTATTTTCGTGCAAAAGAAAAAACAATTAAATCTTTTTTTATTAATTTTTTTGCTCCAGCGGTTGGATCAGTGATTTGTTTTTATATTTGGAGGGGATTGCCTTTTAAAACATTTGTTGTTGGTGGGGTGTGGATGATTGTTGGTATAGGATATTTAGCGATACGCACAAAGGGTTTTAGTGAAAAAATAAAAATGATAGATTATTTTGGTATATAGGATTTGATAATAAAACTTTTATAAAATTTTTGTATAACGAATGAGGCTTTAGAGAGCAAGAGCGGGTGACGGGTCTCGAACCCGCGACATCAAGCTTGGGAAGCTTGCACTCTACCTCCTGAGTTACACCCGCATCCAAATTCTAATATAATAAAAATTTATCGTTTGTCAATATTTTTCTATAAAAATTTTTCATCATCTAATGTCCATAGTTACACCGGGCCAATTATCTGTTCTAAATGGTGAGGCAGGCAATCCTACCTTATTGTAAAGATTACATTCTGGGTCTGCCGCCCACGCATATCGAACCGCAACAGGTTTAGGTATTTCTTTGCTTGAAACTACAATTTCATTTCCCTCTATTTTTGCCTCTGCTGGCAAAAACTTTTGTTCTTTTCCTGCAATTGTGAATCCTTTCAGTGGTTCATTATTTTTTGAAACAAGTCCTCCATTGATATGTTTGAAATGTAAGTTAATTTTATTCCCTTTGATAGTCATTGAATCATATATAGGTCCGGAGTAATCTATATTTTTTCCATAAGCAATTGCCTGTGCGCCCAAAGCTAAACGTAAACCGACGTCCTGTTTATTTTTCGGGTGTATGTCGTATGCTTCACCTATGTCTATGGTAACAGCCATTGCGGTTTTTGGTAGTGAAAGCGTCATCAATTGTGCTTCGCGAAGTTCGGACCATGTTTCGGTGCCTTTCACAGTTGGAACTTCTCTAAAGTATGCTAATTGCACAAATAAGAATGGAAAGTCGCCTTGCCCCCAATTTCGACGCCAATCTTGAATCAATGCCGGGAATAACTTTCGATATTGATATGCTCGACCTGCGTTTGATTCGCCCTGATACCAAATAACTCCTTTGATTGCGTAAGGAATAAGTGGAGCAATCATACCGTTATATAGTCCCGAGGGTCTATTTGGATTATTGGGTCCGAATGGAACACTTGGTCTGCGAGGTTCAGGTTTCTTCTCGGATTTTGCTTTTTGGGCTTCTTTTTCCCATTCGGCAATTTGTTTTTGATATTTTTCTGATGCTTGAGGATACATTTTAAGAGCATCTTCAAATCTGTCAAGAATAGGTTTAAAGTCAGGGTCTGATTTGAGTGCAGGTAAACTTGTCCATGATTCTGCCGGCGTTCCACCCCAGGATGAATGGATTAATCCAACTGGGACGCCAAGTGCCTTGTGGAGTTCTCTGCCAAAATAATAGGCAACTGCGGAAAAATTGGGAATTGTCTTGGGATTGCATTCAACCCATTCGCCCTCTGTATCCTTTTGTGGAGCTCCAGCAACGGTCTGTTTAATTGTATAAAGTCGGATATTCGGATAGTTTGCTTCTGCTATTTCTTTTTCTGCGTTCGCAGAGTTAATAACAGGCAACCACATATTTGACTGACCTGAGCCAACCCATACTTCTCCAATCAAAACGTTACGTAAAGTAATAACGGAATTCTTCCCAGTTATAGTCATATCAAAAGGACCACCAGTTTTCATAGGTTTTAGATTAGTAATCCAGTCACCATAATTATCTGCTGTTGTGTATGCTTTTTGATTGTTTAAAGTGATAGCAATATTTTCACCCGGATCAGCCGTTCCCCAAATTGGTATTTCAATATCTTGCTGGAGAACCATATTATCACTGAACAATTTTGGGAGTTTCACATACGCGCTCAGTTGAACTGTCAATATGAAAAGGAAAATAATTAAGTAGGAAACAACGTGTCTTGATTGTTTCATATTTTAACTCCTTTCTAATTATTTATTGAAAAAAGAGACAGAACAATTTGAAAAAAGTAGTTCGTAAGATAGGTCTAAATTTTTTTAAAAAATCAAATCTTTAGATTTCTCCCAGATTTTATCCATTTCTTCAAGTGATACATCTTGAAGTTTTTTCCCTTGTTTATTAATTTCTTGTTCGATTATAGTGAATCTTTTTATGAATTTATTAATAGTTTTGCGCAGTGCGTCTTCCGGATTTACATGAAGAAATCGAGAAATATTGACAATGGAGAACAAAAGGTCGCCGATTTCTTCTTCAATTTTATCTTTATTGTTGCTTTCAGTTGCTTCTTTTAGTTCTTTCAATTCCTCATTAACTTTTTTCAAAACATCCTTGTAATTGTCCCAGTCGAATCCGACTCTTGATGCTTTTGTCTGGATTCGTGTTGCTTTTAGAAGTGCAGGAAGTGATTTTGGAACGCCTTGAAGAACTGATGTTTTACCTTCGTTCAATTTTATCTTTTCCCAGTTGTGTAGAACTTCTTCTTCACCGGATACGCTGAGATTGTCAAAAACGTGTGGATGTCTTCTGATTAGTTTTTCACTTATAGTCGTTATCACGTCTTTTATATTGAATTTATTTCTCTCTTCTGCAATTATACTATGAAAAATAATTTGAATGAGCAGGTCTCCCAATTCTTCTTTCAAGTTATCATCTTCATTTTGTTCAATTGATTCAACTACTTCGTAAGTTTCTTCGATAAGATACTGCATAAGGGTTTTATGGGTTTGTCTTTTGTCCCAAGGACAGTTTTCCCTAACTTTTTTCATTATTTCCATTAATTGGTCGAACTCTTTCATCTTTACCGTCGTTAAATAATATAAGATTTTAGGTGAATTAGAGAACAGATAGTATAATTTTAAATTGAAATTTGTAAAAAAAAATGATAAAATCAAGTTAAATTTATAACATCTAATTTG
>CAZBIT010000257.1:0-4405 GCA_964491835.1 uncultured bacterium | reverse complement strand
AGAAAAAAGAGTTGCTGAACAATTGGGGATTCAGCTTAATAAGGTTTCTTTGACTGCATCAGTTAGAGTTGGTGAAGAAGACAGGGTATTTGGGACTGTGACTTCTCAAGATATTGCTAATTTGTTGAAAGAAAAGGGTTTTGACATAGATAAAAAGAAAATTTTATTAGAAAATCCGATTAAAGCATTGGGTATTTACACAATAAAGATAAAACTACATTCAGAAGTTGAGACAAGCGTCAAACTTTGGGTTGTTAAGGAATAATTTCTGAAAGGAAATTTTTTATCAATAAAAATGATTTTAATATTAATAAATTATTATTGTTAAGGGATTTAAAATCCCTCTTTTTTTAATTAATGGATTTTTATTATTTTGTAATATAGAATTTATTTAAAAGTATTGTTAAAAATTTTATTATTTTTTGGTGAATAAAAAGAACATTTTGTCAAAATTTTTGTTTAATAAAAAGGATGGACGGACATTTGCAATATAAATATAGAATGAAAGTTATTAAACAAATAGTTGAGATATTAAATTGTTGTGTATAAGATAATTAGTGGTTTCTGCTCTTCAAAAAAAGGGCTTTTTTTATGACAAAATCATTAGTAATAGTAGAATCGCCGTCTAAGGCAAAGACAATCGGTCAATACCTGGGTGATGCCTATGAGGTTTTTGCCACCGTTGGTCATATTAAAAATCTCCCTGAAAAGAAACTCGGGGTTGATATTAAAAATAATTTCATTCCTGAATATGTAACCATCGATGGTAAAGAAAAAATAATAGAGAAATTAAAAAAATTATCGTTTGACAAAGATAAAATATTTATAGCAACCGACCCCGACCGTGAAGGAGAAGCAATTGCATGGCATATCTTGGAAGAAATTAAAAACAAGAATAAGGTGATAAAAAGGGTTTTGTTCAATGAAATTACAAAAGAGGCGGTTTTAGATGGAATTGAACATCCCATAGATATTGATAATAATAAAGTTCAGGCACAGCAGGCAAGGAGGGTAATGGATAGGATTGTCGGATACAAAGTTAGCCCTTTTTTATGGAAGACCATATACTCTGGATTAAGTGCTGGTAGAGTGCAGTCAGTAGCATTACGACTGATATGTGAAAGAGAGGATGCAATTGAATCTTTCAAGCAAGAGGAATACTGGTCTATTACTGCAAGATTAAAAGGCAAAGAAATTGATACGTTCGATTCCGAACTTTTTAAAATAAATGGAAAAAATTTTAAAATACCTAACGAGGAAAGTGCGAAAGAGCACGTAAGAAATATTAAGAATGGGAAATTTATTGTAAGGAGTATAACAAAAAAGGAGACAAAACGAAGTCCTTCTCCACCGTTTACAACGAGCACGTTACAGCAAGAAGCGGCAAAGCGGTTTGGAATGTCAACATCTTATATAATGAGTTTGGCTCAACAACTATATGAAGGTGTTGAAATCAAAAAAGGGGAAAGTGTTGGTCTCATTACTTATATGAGAACGGATTCCACGAGAATTTCTGACAAAGCAATTTCGGAAATCAGAAATTTCATATTTGATAATTATGGGAAGGAATATTTACCTCAAAAACCAAGAATTTATAAAAAAGACAGGAAAATTCAGGATGCGCATGAAGCAATAAGACCAACGTCTTTTAATCTTCCACCAAAAAAGGTTAAAAATTATCTGAATGAAGCCCAGTTTAAACTTTATGAACTTATCTGGAACAGGTTTACTGCCTGTCAGATGAACGATGCCATTTTGGAAAACGTTCAAGGAGATATTGAATGTGGTAATTACCTTTTTAGAACTACTGTGACTACGACTTTGTTTATGGGTTTTTTACACGTTTATGAAGAGTATAAAGAAGATAAGTCCGAAGAACCTAAGACAAAATTTCCACCTAATCTGAAGGTTGAAATGGCACTTGACCTTGTTGATATTATCCCGAAACAACATTTCACAAAACCACCTTCAAGATATACCGAGAGCACCCTTGTTAAAGAACTTGATTACAACGGAATTGGTAGACCAAGTACTTATGCGATTATTATCAGTAATATCATCCAAAGAAAATATGTTGAAAAGGAAGAAAAAAAACTTGTTCCAACAGAATTGGGGAGGACTGTAAGTAAAATTCTTACGGGAAATTTTCCCGAAATTTTTAATGTAGAGTTTACTTCAACAATGGAGGAAGAACTCGATAAAATCGAAATTGGTAAAAAGGGCTCGGTTAATGTATTAAGAGATTTTTACGACCCGTTTATTGATTCGCTTAAAAATGTAAATTCAAAAAGGGCAGAAATAAAAAAAGAACTTGCAGAGCATACGGAAGAAAAGTGTGAGTTATGTGGACGGGAGATGGTGATAAAATGGGGGAAACATGGTAAATTTTACGCCTGTTCAGGATATCCAGAGTGTAAGAATGCGAAGCCAATTAATCAAAAGAAGTCGGAGTCGTTGGATGAGGAATGCCCTAAATGTGGTTCAAAACTTGTGAAAAAAGTAGGGAGGTTTGGGGAATTTATTGCTTGTTCCAATTATCCTGATTGTAGGTATACGCGTCCTATCGGTGATACGAAAATTGAAGAGACAAATGAGAAGTGTCCTAAATGTAATTCTCCGCTCGTTATCAGGAATGGCCGTTATGGGAAGTTTTTGGCATGCTCGAATTATCCAAAATGTAAGTATATTGGAAAGTTAAAACTTGGACTGAAATGTCCCAAAGAGGGATGCGGGGGTGAAATCGTTGAAAATTTCAGTAGAAAGAAAAAACGTAAGTTTTATGGATGTTCAAACTATCCCCAGTGTGACTTCGTTTCATCTTATCCGATTGAAAATATTAATTGTCCCGAATGCAATAATACCTATATCGAAATAAGAGGAAATTCTGAAAAAGGAGAATACAGAAAGTGTCCTAAATGTGGAGGAGAATTTTAGGATTTATTGAGAAATTTTAATAAACATTATTGGAATTTGAATTATTTATTTATTATCAAAATGAAAAATTTAGCCAATAAGTTCGAAAGGTTTTTAAGATTTGAGAGAGGATATGCTGACTTTACGATAAATTCATACATAACAGACCTCTTTCAATTTTTTGATTACATTGACAATAATGAAATAAAAAATATATCCGATGTTAAAAAGAATGAAATACGGGGATTTTTAGAAAGTTTATATAAAGAGGGAATATCAAACAAAACACTCCGAAGAAAATTGTCTTGCTTACGGACATTTTTTAAATATTTGCGGAGAGAAAATATTGTTACAGGAAATCCAACGTATGCTATTCCCCTTCCGAGGTTTCATAAAAAACTTCCAAAATTTTTAAGCATTAATCAAATTTTTGATGCAATAGACAAGATTGAAGTGAAATCTCCCTTAGACCTTAGAAACAAAGCAATACTTGAATTATTTTACCTTACAGGTATGAGGTTAAGAGAATTGGTTAATCTGGACGTTGAAGACGTTTATTTTTACGATATGACGGTAAAAGTTAAAGGTAAAGGTTCAAAAGAGAGAATTATCCCCATTGGTTTTAGTGGGAAAAATATATTACAACAATACCTAAGTGTTAGGGATGAATTGTTGAAAAAGAAAAAGAATTCAAATGAAGAGGCGCTTTTTTTAAGTAAATCAGGTAAAAGGATTTCTCCGAGAGACGTTCAGCGAATTGTAGAAAAATTATTGATAAAATTTATTGGTGGAGAGAAGATCAGTCCGCATATTTTAAGACATACATTTGCAACTCATCTTCTTAATGAGGGAGCAGACCTTCGTGCTGTGAAAGACCTGTTGGGGCATGAGAGTCTTTCGACAACGCAAATATATTCTCATATATCTGTTGAGTCATTGAAAAATATTTACAAACAAGCTCATCCACGGGCTTAATTTACTTTATTATTCAAAAATAAATAATATTTCTTTAAAGAAGGTAAAATATTATTTAGAATGAAAATTAGGAGGAATGATGAGAATAACAATCACTGTCCGCCACGGCAAAGCATCAGATAAACTAAAAGAGTTCGCCGAAAAAGAAGTCAGAAGATTAAAAAAATATTATGATGGTATCATTGTTTGTGAAATAATACTCGATTATGTAAAAATTAATCAAATCGCTGAAATAAATATAGGTGTGTATGGAACTGTATTAAATTCAGTTGTTCAAAGTGATGATATGTATAAATCAATAGGCGAAGCAGTTACAAAACTTGAAAGACAATTGGAAAAATATAAGGCAAAATGGAAAAAAAATGTTCCAATTGATAAAACGCCAGGGTTGTAAAGAGTCATTTTTAATATTTTGATAACTTTTTAATATTTGAAGTAATTTGCATATTAGACCTGTATTCTGATAAATTATATTGCTTATTAACCGAATATTACTATATAAAAAAATAATATTTAT
>CAZBIT010000256.1:0-4422 GCA_964491835.1 uncultured bacterium | reverse complement strand
GAAATCCCAAAATATTTATCGGCTTTAGTGATATAACGGCTCTTGAAGTTTCAATATTTACAAAAACTGGGCTTTTGACGTTTTATGGTCCAATGATTGCCCCTGACTCCAATAATGAAATGGATTTTTCTGCTTTTGATTTTTTATTTAAAATTATTGCATCTCAAAGGAGCTTTTATAAGATAAATATTTTAAATCAAAACGTCGTCAAAAAGGGAAGGTCAAAGGGAATTCTTATTGGAGGTTGTTTATCCGTTTTTTCCTCGTTATTAGGTACCGAATATATTCCAAATTTGGAAAATGCTATAATATTTTTTGAAGATATTGACGAAGAACCATATCGTATAGATAAATATCTCAATCAGTTAAGATTATGCGGTTTATTTGATAATGCAAGTGGTTTTGTTTTCGGTAAGTTCGTTAATTGCGAATCTCGACAAAAAAATTATAAAGGTCCTACTGTTGATGAAGTTATTAATGATATTATATCAAATCTTAAAGTCCCTGTGATAAAGAATTTTGATTTTGGACACATAAAAGGAAAACTCACAATTCCTATGGGTATTAAAGCTACTATTGATACTGATAAATTATATATTTCTTTTGATGAAAATGCTGTAATATAACTTCTTATATTAAAATATTTCAAATCACCTATAAGTTAAATTAGTTATAATATAAATTATTAAAGAAATAAATAAATTTATAGAAAAGAGGATAATAGAAGATAAAATGATAAAAATAAAAAGAGCGCTTATAAGCGTATATGATAAAACGGGCATAATTGAATTTGCAAGAGAATTGTCAAAACTTGGAATAGAGATTATTTCAACTGAAGGAACATTTAAAATTTTAAGTAAAGAAGGGATTGCGGTTAAAAAGATATCAGAAATAACTGGTTTCCCCGAAATTTTAGAGGGAAGGGTAAAAACTCTTCACCCAAAAATATTTGGAGCAATTCTTGCAAAAAGAGATTCTCGTGTGCATCAACAAGATTTAATAAAGGAAAAAATATCAACTATAGATATGGTAGTTATAAATTTTTATCCTTTTGAAAAGGTCATTAGTGAAGAAAGATTAACCCTTGAAGATGCCATAGAATATATTGACATTGGAGGGCCATCTGTTTTGAGAGCAGCAGCAAAAAATTATGAAAATGTTGTTCCTGTTTCAAGTCCGGAGATGTATTCCGAGGTAATAAGTGAATTGAAAAAAAATGACGGGAAGATATATAAGAATACCTGCTTAAAACTTGCTAAATATGTGTTTTTATTAACATACAAATACGACAGATACATTTGTAACTTTTTTGCAAGTAAGAAAGAAGATGAAAAAGTATTATCTGAAAATATTATGCTTAATTTAACTAAAGTCAAAGATTTGAGGTATGGTGAGAATCCGCAACAAAGAGCTTCACTTTATACTGAATTTGGTAATGGTTTTAATTTAGGGATATTTAATTATGAACAAATTCAAGGAAAGGAACTTTCATTTAATAATTTATTAGATATTGATTCTGCACTAAAAATTATTGATGAGTTTGATTTACCCTGTGCAGTGATTATAAAACATACCAATCCTTGCGGAGTTGGAGTTGATGAACAATTAGTCAATTCTTTGAGTAAAGCCCTTGAATGTGACCCAATTTCTGCTTTTGGTGGTGTTTTTGCATTTAATAGAAATATTGATAAAGATATAGCAAAAAAATTATCGGAATTGTTTGTTGACGTTGTTGTTGCAAATGGATATGATGATGAAGCTTTGGAAATTATGTCGAAAAAGAAAAAACTTATCATTTTAAAGAAAAAAGAAAAAGTAAAAAAGGAGAGTGAACTTATATTAGAATTAGATTACAAAAAAATAAGGGGTGGTTTTTTAGTTCAAGAATATGACAAAAACAGAATAAATAAAGATGAATTGAAAGTTGTGACAAAGCGTGAGCCGTCAGAGGTAGAATTGGAGGCAATGTTATTTGGATGGAAAATAATTAAATATGTAAAATCAAATGCAGTAATATTTACAATTAATGACAGGACGCTTGGAATAGGAGCAGGACAGATGTCAAGGATTGATTCTTGTGAAATTGCCATCAGGAAAGCCGAAAAATCAAAAATCTCGCTTGCCGGTTCTGCTGTTTCATCGGATGCTTTTTTCCCGTTCAGTGATAGTATAGAATTAATTGCAAAATCAGGAGCAACCGCAATAATTCAACCGGGAGGTTCCATCAGAGACAAAGAAGTTATTGAATCAGCGGATAAACATAATTTAACGATGATTTTTACGGGATATAGACAATTCAGACATTAATGGAGGGAAAATGAAATTTCCTTTTTTTAATTTATTTTCAAGTGATATTGCAATTGACCTTGGTACAGCTAATACCTTAGTATATGTGAAAGGAAGAGGAATAGTAGTTAATGAACCTTCAATAGTTGCGGTTCGAAAACATGACCATACGATAGTTGCTATCGGTAAGGAAGCAAGAGAAATGGTTGGCAGAACTCCTGATGAGATATTGACAATAAGACCGTTAAGAGACGGAGTAATAGCGGACTTTGAAGTTGCGGAAGATATGCTTCGTGCATTTATTAAAAGAGTTCAGGTTAATCGTTTTGTTCATCCAAGAATTGTCATAAGTGTCCCTTTAGGAATTACAGAAGTGGAAAAAAGAGCAGTAAGAGATTCTGCGGAACATGCTGGAGCAAGAGAGGTGTATCTTGTATCTGAACCTATGGCTTCTGCTATTGGTATTGGAATTGAAATTCAACAACCAGTTGGAAATATGATAATAGATATAGGAGGAGGAACTACGGAGATTGCAATAATCGCTCTTTCTGGAATTGTTACTGAAACGTCAATAAGGATTGGAGGAGACGAAATGGACCAGGTTATTGTCCAATTCTTTAAGAGAAATTATAACCTTCTTATCGGTGAGAGAACCGCAGAAGAGATAAAATGTTCAATTGGTTCTGCTGTTCCACTTGAAGAAGAAATTTCAATACCAGTAAAGGGAAGAGATTTAGTTGCAGGTGTTCCAAAAACAACCGAGGTTAGTTCTGTCGAAATACGTGAGGCACTTAGTGAACCGGTAAGTGCAATAGTTGATGCAGTTAGATTGACGCTCGAAAGGACTCCACCCGAGCTTTCTGCTGATATTCTTGACAGGGGGATTATATTGTCCGGTGGAGGTGCACTATTAAGGGGCATTGATGTAAGAATAAGGGAAGAAACAAATCTCCCCGTACTCGTTGCCGAAGACCCTCTTACTTGCGTTGTTAGAGGTACTGGTAAAATACTTGACGATATTGAATACTATGAAAAAGTTTTAATTAAAAGTAGAAGATTATAAAAAACTTTTCAAAAATGGCTGTTTATAAACGTAATTCATAATAATCCTCAATAATGATAAAATAAAAATAGGTTTAATTAGAAATATTATTAATGGACAAAATTTTTAAAACCTTTTTTATTTTCAGAGAATATATAACAGTTTTAATTGCAATAATTTTATCTTCTTTTTTACTTGTTTCAAATGAAAATAGGCAGGTTGAAAAATTACAGGAAATGGCAATTGATTTTACTGGAAAAATAAAGCAAAATTTTGTATGGGTGAGCGTTGTAATGAAAGCGGTTGAAGAAAATGGCGAGTTAAAGGAAAAAGTTTTGAATTTGACGCTTGAAAATACCTACCTTAAAAATGCAGAAGTTGAAAATCAAAAATTGAAAAGAATGCTCGATTTTGAATCGAATGAGAAATTGAAATATTTACCTGCAATGGTTATTTCAAAAGGATTTCATCAAATTGTAAATTCGATTCAGATAGACGTTGGTGAGAATGACAGTGTAAAGAAAAATATGCCCGTTATAACTGAAGATGGGCTGGTAGGTAAAGTTTATTTGGTTGGTAAAGAGAATTCGCTTGTCCAAATGATGACTGATATAAATTTTAGAGTCAGTGTGCGAATTTTGAGAACCCGAGCAGTGGGAATTGTGTATTGGAAATCGGAAGACTTATTCGAGATTAATAATGTCCCGAAGAGTTTTGATGTCGCAGTTGGGGATACCGTTATTACTTCTGGTTATAGCCAAATTTATCCTCCAGAATTGCCCGTTGGCGTTGTATCGGAAATTTCTGACAATGTTCCTGGAATGTTTAAAAAAATCGTTTTAAAAACGTTTGTAAATTTTAATTCCATAGAAAAAGTTTTTATCATTTTCCCAAGTATTAAACAAGAATTCGTTCTGGAGTGAATTTATCGTATTAATGAAGATATAATAAAAACTGTTTAACTTAAATGAATATACTTGGACAATTATAGATTGAACCTTCGTATTGATGTTTAATTTAAAAACATTAAAATGGTTTCTGATTTTTGTATTTGGTTTCTTATTTCAAGACATAATAGTTAATAATCTTCTTTC
>CAZBIT010000255.1:0-4425 GCA_964491835.1 uncultured bacterium | reverse complement strand
TTTTAAGAGATAAGCAAAGTAAATATTTTTTAAAGAAAAGAGGGAAAGAAAATACATTTATTAAACAAGGATTTAAAATTAAAAATGGAAAAGGTAACAGTTAAATTAATTATCAACTTACTTAAATATTTTAAGATAAAAACTTTAATATAAAGTATATATTGGATAAAATTTTAATTTTTTATTTGACAATAAATTAATTATTTATTATATTTATAAAAATTTAAAACATTATAATCAATTTTCAAACATATGAGATTTGTTTTTGAGAAAATGAAAAGGGATGTGAATAGTAGATTGGGGTTGGGTTCTTCTGTTTGTGTTATGACTCTTAAGAGATGTTATTTTCATCTCTTTATAGTTAATCTCTTTTTATTTCTCTCTCTATTATTCATCCTCTTTTTGGGGAAAATATCTGTAGTAGTGTTAAACTAACTACTAGAGGTTATTCCCCAAACATTCCTTATTAAATATACTTAAAATAGACGGTTAGGGAATCGGGAGTAACCTCGAAAGGGAGAGTTTTATTTTTAATTTTGCATTTATTAAGAAAGAGAGTGAGATTATATGGAAAGGTTAACAGGTGCACAGGCATTAATTAAATCATTAATTAATGAAGGAGTTGAGATAATATTTGGGATTCCAGGAGGTGTTGTAATTCCAATATTTGACGTAATTTATGATACTTCTGAGTTTAAGTTAGTGTTAACTCGTCATGAGCAAGGTGCGGTTCATATGGCTGATGGTTATTCTCGTTCAACGGGGAAGGTTGGCGTAGTATTAGTAACTTCAGGTCCAGGTGCTACGAATACAGTTACGGGAATACTTAATGCCTATATGGATTCAATACCTATGGTAGTACTTACAGGACAAGTTGCGCGACCACAGATAGGGAACGATTCTTTTCAAGAAGCAGATACAGTTGGAATTACAAGACCAATTACGAAGCATAATTATCTTGTAACTGATACGTCAGAACTTCCAAGAATTATAAAGGAAGCTTTCCATATAGCAGGTACAGGAAGGCCGGGTCCAGTTCTGATTGATATACCGTTTGATGTTCAAAGAGAAGAAATCGATTATGAATACCCGAAAAGTGTTTCTATAAGAGGATATAATCCAAATTATGAAGGACACCCACAACAAATCGAGAGAGTGGCAAATGCTATTATGAAATCAAAAAGACCCGTTATATATAGTGGGGGTGGGGTTATTTTGTCAAATGCTTCTGAGGAACTCAGGGAACTTGCTCAAAAAACTCAGATACCCGTTACAAGCACACTTTTAGGGTTGGGTGCCTTTTCGGAAATTGACCCACTTTCTCTTGGAATGCTCGGGATGCATGGAACCTGGTATGCAAATAAAGCAGTCCAAGGGTGCGACTTGCTTATATGTATTGGTGCCAGATTTGATAATAGAATTACCGGAAATGTAAAAGAATTTTCTGCAAAATCTGAAAAGGTTCATATTGACATAGACCCTACCAACATTGGTAAAGTCGTGGAAACAAAATATCCTATTGTGGGTGATGTGAAAAGGGTATTGGAAAAATTAATTCCCAAGGTATCACAAGTAGATACCAAAGATTGGTTAAGGTCGATTTATGGATGGAAACTGGAACATCCATTAAAATATGACCACAATGATGTGATTAAACCACAATATGTGATAGAAAAGATTTTTGAGTTAACCAAAGGAGACGCAATAATTTCGACCTGTGTTGGTCAGCATCAGATGTGGGTGGCACAATATTATAAATTTACAAAACCAAGAACGTTGCTTTCTTCAGGGGGGCTTGGGACAATGGGGTATGGATTCCCTGCTGCTATTGGTGCTGCTGCGGGAAATCCAGATAAGGTTGTTTTTAGCATCTCTGGAGATGGAAGTTTTCAAATGAACATTCAAGAAATGGCAACCGCCGTAAAACTTAATCTAAACTTAAAGATTTGCATTATGAATAATGGATACCTGGGTATGGTTAGACAATGGCAGGACCTTTTTTATAATAAAAGATATTCTGGTGTTGTGTTGAAGGACTGTAATCCCGATTTTGTTAAATTGGCAGAGAGTTATAATGCAGTGGGATTACGTGCGGAAAGGACATCAGATGTTGAAAAAGTGTTAAAAGAAGCAGTGAAAATTAATAATAGACCTGTTTTAATTGATTTCAGGATAGAAGAAGAAGAGAATGTCTATCCAATGATACCCGCAGGCAGGTCAATGGAGGAAATATTAGATAGGTAAAATTATGAGACATACAATATCAATTTTAGTTGAAAACAAATCTGGTGTTTTCACCAGAATAGGGGGGCTTTTTAGTGCAAGGGGATTTAATCTCGATGGAATAAGCGTTGGTCCTACGGAAGACACTTCTGTTTCGAGACTCACAATTGTAACTCACGGGGATGATAAGGTGATTGAGCAAATAAATAAACAACTTAACAAACTAATTGAGGTAATTAAGGTTGTTGATTTAACTTTGGAAGAGCATGTAGAAAGAGAATTGGCATTAATTAAGGTTGGCTGTAATTCAGAAAATCGAAGTGAAATCATGCAGATTGTGAGTATTTTCAGAGCAAATATTGTTGACATAAGTCCGAAAACATTTACGATTGAAGTTACAGGTAGCGTTGATAAAGTTCAGGCATTGATTAATTTATTAAAGACGTTTGGCATAAAAGAAGTTGCACGAACGGGTGCGATTGCCCTCAAAAGGGAATACAAAAGCAGTTAATAATCGAAGGTAAAAAACATAACACTACAAAAATTTTTTAATAGTGGTTTGCTCTGAAAATTATATTCTGTTTAGGTCTTTTATAATGATAAATAATATTAAATTAAAAACTTTTTACTTAAAATCCCAGGATTAATATTATATTTAAATAATTTTATTTAAAATTTGGAGGACAAAATGAAATTATATTATGATAACGATGCTGATTTGAATCTTTTAAAAGGAAGAAAAATATCAATAATAGGATTTGGAAGTCAAGGGCACGCTCATGCATTAAATCACAAGGATAGTGGGATGGACGTTATTGTTGCAGAACTTCCTAATAGCCCGGCATGGAAAAGGGCGGAAGAGAATGGATTTAAGGTTACTACCGCAGATAAAGCTGCAGAGGCAGGTAATATAATTATGATTTTAGTTCCAGACGAATATCAGTCAGAAGTTTATAATTGCAGTATAAAAGACAAATTGAGAAAAGGAAATATTTTAATGTTTGCTCATGGTTTTAACATTCATTTCGGTCAAATTGTGCCTCCGCCAGAAGTTGACGTTGCTATGATTGCACCAAAAGGTCCTGGTCATCTTGTAAGAAGACTATATACTGAAAATAGTGGTGTTCCCTGCCTGGTTGCAGTTCACCAAAATCCATCGGGAAAGGCAAAAGAAATTGCACTTGCTTATGCAAAAAGCATTGGTGGGACAAGAGCAGGAGTTATTGAGACAACGTTCAGAGAGGAAACAGAAACAGACCTTTTTGGAGAACAGGTCGTTCTTTGTGGAGGTTTGGTAGAATTAATTAGAGCGGGTTTTGAAACGTTGGTAGAGGCGGGTTATCAACCAGAAATGGCATACTTTGAATGCCAACACGAAATGAAATTAATCATCGATTTGATTTACGAAGGTGGAATTACAAAAATGAATGATTCTATAAGTAATACCGCTGAATTTGGAGAATATACGAGAGGTCCGAGAATTATAACAGAAAAGACAAGGAAAGAGATGAAGAAAATATTAAAGGAAATTCAGAACGGTCAATTTGCTAAAGAATGGGTATTGGAAAACAAAGCAAATAGACCCGTTTTTAACGCATTTAAAAATTATTCAAGGAATCATCAAATAGAAAAAATAGGACTGGAACTCAGGAAAATGATGTCGTGGCTCAAAAAATAGCAATTCTTAAATAATATGCAGGAGATATGTAAAAATGATAATAGTAATGAAAAAAGGATCCTCGAAAGAATCAATAGAGCGCGTATTTGAAAGGATAAAACAATTTGGATATGAAGTTCATCCGATTTATGGAAAGGAGAGGGTTGTAATTGGTGCTATAGGAAATGAACGTGAGAAGATGCGATTACAAGCGCTTGAATCAATACCAGAAGTAGAAAAGGTTGTTCCAATTTTGCAGCCGTTTAAACTTGTCGGACGTGAATTGAAAAGAGAAAAATCGACGGTAAGAGTTGGTGATGTTTCGATTGGTGACAGCCAGTTTGTTGTTATAGCAGGTCCTTGTTCCGTTGAAAGTAGAGAACAGATAATAGAAACTGCAATAGCGGTAAAGAATGCAGGAGCAAAAATACTGCGTGGTGGAGCATTTAAACCAAGAACGTCCCCATACAGTTTTCAGGGACTTCAAGAGGAAGGATTAAAATTATTACGTAGGGCGAAAGAAAAAACCGGTTTATACATAATAA
>CAZBIT010000254.1:0-4429 GCA_964491835.1 uncultured bacterium | reverse complement strand
TTTTATGAAAGGTGTGATACTTGCAGGGGGACTTGGGAAAAGGCTTTATCCACTTACGAAAATTACAAATAAACATCTTCTTCCTATGTATGATAAGCCGATGATTTACTATCCTCTTGAATGTTTGATAAAGGCAGGTATTGAGGAAATTATGATTGTGACCGGTGGTAATAATGCAGGTGATTTCTTAAGGTTACTTGGAAATGGTAAGGAGTTTGGATTAAAACATCTTCATTATACGTATCAAGAGGGAGAAAGAGGAATAGCGGATGCCCTTTCTCTTGCTGAGGACTTTGCAGATAAAGAATGTATTTGTGTTGTTTTGGGTGACAATATAGTTGAAAAGAGTATTAGGAAAGATGTAGAAGATTATATGAAAAGAGGGAGAGGTGCAAAGATTTTTTTGAAAGAAATTCCAGATAGAGAGAGATTTGGTGTGCCAGAAATTGTTAATGGGAGAATAGTTAAGATAGAAGAAAAACCAAAAAGTCCAAAATCACAATATGCAGTCATTGGAATTTATATATATGATTCGAAAGTATTTGATATAATAAGAACCCTTGTTCCTTCACAAAGAAATGAACTTGAAATAACGGATGTTAATAATAAATATATAGAAATAGGGGAGATGACGTATTCTATAATTAATGGGTGGTGGGCTTACGCCGGAACTCCTGAGTCCTTATTTCGTGCGGGTAAACTTGTTCGGGAGACAGGTGCAAATATGCTGACTTAATAATCTGATTAATTGAAAAATGGATTTCATATTTATCGGTAATAATATATTTTGGATTTTTTAATTATCTGAAAATTGGGATACAAAAAATAATATTCAATTTTATCTGTAAGGACAACATTAGGGTTGTCCCTACTTTATAATAAATTTAGAAAAAATTATAATATTTTAAAATTAAATAATGAATATTTTAGTAACAGGTGGAGCGGGATTTATTGGGTCAAATTTTGTTCGATATTTACTTGATGTTTCAGATGAGAATTTTATCGTTAATTTTGATAAGTTGACGTATTCTGGGAATTTTGAAAATCTTTCTGATGTAGAAAAAAAGTTTTTGGGAAGGTATGTTTTTATAAAAGGTGATATATGTGAAAAGAAGAAGGTAAAAGATTTGATTTGTAGTAATAAAATAGATGTAATCGTTAACTTTGCCGCTGAAACACACGTTGACAGGAGTATAAAAGAAGGTTCAAAAGATTTTATTAGAACTAATATTGGAGGCACTGAAACACTATTGAGTGTGGGATTAAAACAGGATGTAAAACTTTATATACAAATTTCTACTGATGAAGTTTATGGTTCACTTGGAGAAGAAGGTATATTTACCGAAGAAAGTAATCTTTCGCCAAATAATCCATATTCAGCATCAAAAGCAGGTGCTGATTTGATAGCACTTTCTTATTATAAAACATTTGGCCTCCCTGTGATTATTTTACGCAGTTGTAATAATTATGGACCATATCAATTCCCCGAGAAATTAATTCCACTGCTCATCACAAACGCTATTGAAGACAAGTATCTTCCTATATATGGTAAAGGGGAAAATGTTCGAGAATGGATATTCGTTGAGGATTTTTGCAGGGCTATTTATATAGTGATGAACAATGGAAGACCTGGAGAAATTTATAATGTCAGCAGTGGTATTCAGAAAAAAAACATTGAAGTTGCAGAACTGATATTAGAAAAATTAGGTAAAAGTAAAGACATAATTAGGTTTGTTGAGGATAGAAAAGGACACGACTGGAGATATTCTATGGATTATTCAAAAATAGAAAATGAAATTGGATGGTTTCCCAAAATTGATTTTGAAAATGGATTAGATATAACAATTAATTGGTATTTATGCAATTGTGAATGGGTAAAGAACGTTAAGAACAAGGAATATCTTAAGTATTATAAGAAATATTACGGGCTTTAATGTAAAAAATGAATAAAGAGAGAATTTTATTTTTCCGACCAGACCATATTGGTGACCTTCTTTTAACAACTCCTGTTATTCACTCATTAAAGAAAAGTTTTCCTGAAATTGATTTGACGATTGTGGTTGGTTCCTGGTCATTAGAAGTTTTGAAATATAATCCATACCTAAATAATGTATATGTAATGGATTTACCCTGGCTTGCAAGAGGCACAAAATCTTCGTATTTTGAAATGATAAAAAGGATTTCTCAATTGAGAAAATCTAATTATGACCATATATTCAGTTTCAGAATTTCTGCTAAATCTGCAGTCGTATCACTTTTTCTTGGTGGTAAAAAGAGATGGGGGTTTGATGTAGTGAAATCGAAATGGGCTTTTACAGAAAAAATTCATTATGATAAAAGTAGGCACGTAGTTGAAAATTATCTTGACATAGTGGAAACTTTTGGTGCTAAAAGGGTAAATAACGGGCTTGAAATTTTTATTAAAGAGGAAGAAAGGTTGAATTTTAAAAAAAGATTTAACCTTCCTAATGATTATGTTATAATTTCACCTGGTGCAGGTTATTCTCCAAAGTTATGGGTATCTGAAAGATGGTCTGAAATTGCTAATTGGTTAAGTATTGATGCTAATGTCCCAGTTGTATTTACAGGAATTAAATCAGAGGAATTTCTTATCAAGGGGATAACTTCAAATGTAAAAGGAACTTTTATAAATTTATGTGGTATGCTTTCATTAAGGGAACTTGCAATTCTAATAGAGAGGTGCAAATTGTTATTGACGGTTGATTCGGCGGCAATGCATTTAGCAGTTGCGACGAAAACGCCGGTTATAGCATTGTTCGGATATACAAATCCCGACCAGTGGGGCCCATATCCCAAGAGTGATGAATATATCGTTTTATATAAAAGATTAAAGAATCGAAGAAGTGAAGAAAGTATGAAAAGTATTCATATTGAAGATGTAAAGAATGCAGTTGAATTAATGTTTATGAAAAATATTATTTAATTTGTTTAATAGGAGAATCTGCTGGAAAAGTATTTAAAATGGACAATTTTTAAAAGAGATTGCTTCGCTCCGAAGTTTCGGAGCTCGCAATGACACCGAAGTTCTTGTCATTGCGAGGAGTCCCGATTATTCGGGACGACGTGGCAATCCTATGATATATAAGTTTGCGAAGGTTCTATAATTTATTTCTTAATAAAACTTAATAAGAGGAAATTATAATTTTAATGATTTGAGCGTTTTATTTTTTATGAAGAAGATTGATAAAGAAAAAATTGAAAGAATAATGATACTTGGGGCAATTGGGATTGGGAATTTACTTCTATTTTCACCTGCTTTAAAAATAATCAGGAGAGAATTTCCAAATGCTCGAATAACTTTAATTATTTTGAAGGAATCATTTAAATTTCTATATGAAGGTGATAATGAAATAGATGAGATTATGATTGTTGATGAAAGGGAATACCTTACAATTATCGATAGGTTTAAATTGATTTTTGAACTTCGGAGAAAGAGGTTTGACCTTTCAATTACGACTTTTCCATCAAATAGATTTGAATATAATTTGCTTCCATTTTTAGCAGGTGCAAAATATAGAATTTCTCATAAGTATCCTTTGAAATATTGGCGGTCGCTTTCATTTCTTCAGAATGTAAAAATTCTCGTTAAAATGGAAATTCACGACCTTGACCAAAATTTGAATCTTTTAGAACCATTAAATATTAATACAAATATCGAAAGAAGAATTTATCTTAATATTTCAGATGATAATAGAAATAAAGCGAGTGAATTTTTAAAAGAAAGAAGGATAAATGAAAATGATGTAATAATAGGTATCCATCCTGGTTCAAGTATTGAAAGGGGAATGATTTTCAAGAGATGGGAGGCAGAAAAGTTTGTTGAATTAGGAAAGAGGTTAATTAAAAGTTTTGGAGTAAATATTTTAATTTTTGGAGGAGAAGAAGAGAATCAACTTAAAAGTGAAATTCAAAAGAATATAGGAGAAAAAACATTTACAGTAGCGGGAATTTCATTAAAGGATACAGCAGGACTTATTGAAAGGTGCAAATTATTTATAACCAGCGACTCGGGAATTATGCACATCGCTGTTGCAATGAACGTTAAAACTATTGCTCTTTTTGGACCAACAGACTCGTTGCGAACTTCTCCTTACGGGGGAAACCATATAGTTATTAGGAAAATTCTTGAATGTTCTCCTTGTTGGTCGATAAGAAATTTAGGGGTAGGTAATGTTAATTGTAAATATTTTGAGAATGTATGTATGAAAAAAATCGAAGTTGATGAGGTTTTCGATGTTGTTTCTTCTTGCATTCGTATGATGAAATATTAAGCGTTATTTATTTTGTGAAGAGGATAATTGTGCTTTTTGTCTGAATATGTTTGAGATAATATTATTAAAAAATATGTTCCCGTTTTTGTGAGTGTTGCACAATCCCGAGAACTCGGGATCATTTCGATCCCGCAAAG
>CAZBIT010000253.1:0-4447 GCA_964491835.1 uncultured bacterium | reverse complement strand
GGATGGTGAGAATTCAATTAAGCGATTTAAATACAGTTGCCATACGCAGTTATGTTGTTTTTAAAAGAGTTACAAAGTTATTTAAAAAGTAGGGGAATATGACTCTTAATCAGAAGTCCATTCAAAAACAAATATTAATTTTTGAGTTTTGCTTTAGTTTTTATTTGATAATTTATGCACAAATTATGCCCAAAATTTCATGTAATATAGGTAAACATGGGTAAATATAGTGAACTATAAGTGAAAGTAAAGGTGATTTAAATTTTTGTTTTTTAATAAAAAATATTACCTATTGTTAATTATATTTACTTTCGTTAAAAGGGCAATATCGGATTGAAAATCTGTGTATCCACAGTTCGATTCTGCGAGGCGCCACGAGGGGGGGAAAAGCACTTCGATATAATTCGTAAGTGTTTTTTTTTATTTATAATCTTTTTATCGTTTTAACAATTTATCATAATAAAAATAAGTTTCAGGTTCTGTATTTTATTTTTTCCTTGAATATTCAATAAAATTTAATTAAAATTATCTATTTGTAAAAATATAAAGTAGATACATTATCATTCAAATACTTAGGAAGAAACACATGGATTTTGAACCTAATTGTATCCCAACTGCAATTGGAAGTTTCCCTTCAAAAGAGCCTGATAAAATAACAGAGAAAATATTCGAATCACTGCCGGATATCCCAAACTGGGCACAGCTCCCTAATCTGAATTTTAGAGAAAATATGTACACTCAATATAGTGAAGGTATGCCCTGTATTGTGATAGATGAGAACAAGGGGACAATTTACTTTGATACATCAGGGGATATTTATGAACAACTTGACATATTTTATGAAAAGTATGTAGAAAAAAATATTGATTATTTCGGTATAACAAAAGAGTTTTCCGCTGGATTTTATGCGTTCGAGGATTATCTGAAGACGCGGGATTTCAGCAGTGTAAAGTTTTTGAAAGGACAGGTGACGGGTCCTATAAGTTTTGGTCTGACTGTTACGGATGAAAATAAAAGGTCGGCGCTGTATAATGAAGAGTTGGTGGATTCGATTGTAAAATGCTGTGCGATGAAGGCTGCTTGGCAGATAATGAGATTAAAAAAATTTATCCAGAATATAATAATTTTTATTGATGAGCCATATCTGAGTTCATTAGGTTCCGCTTTTGTTAATATTTCGCGTGAACAGGTAATAAATTATGTCAATGAAGTTACAGATATTATCCACGAATACGGCGGGATTGCAGGAATTCACTGTTGCGGAAATACTGACTGGTCAATTCTTATGGATACTAAAGTTGACATTATTAACTTTGATGCTTACGAATATTTTAGGGGTATAGTACTTTATCCGAAAAATCTAAAAAATTTCTTTGCTAACGGAGGGGTTCTTGCATGGGGTATCGTTCCTACATCTGAAAAGATAAAAGACGAAAATATTGATACTATATTTGAAAATTTTGAAAAAAAGATATCTGTATTGTCAGAAAAAGGATTCGACAAAAATGAACTCCTTGATAAATGTTTGATAACTCCCAGTTGCGGGATGGGGACATTATCAATAGATTTATCCAATAAAGTACTCGATATATTAAATAAAGTATCCGCTAAACTAAGGGAAAAATACTATAACACCTAAATTTTAAATCTACGAAAATTGATTCCAAATAAAAGTATTTTTGCAGTTGCAGGTAAAGGTGGGACCGGAAAAACAACAATTTCAGGTCTTCTTATTAAATATCTCACCAAAATATCAAATACACCTGTACTTTCTATAGATGCGGATCCTTCTGTCTGTCTCGGCGATTTACTTGGTATGAAGGTCGAAGAAACGCTTGGTGACATTCGCGAAGGTGCACTCGAAAGCCCCGAAAAAATAACAAAAAGTATGTCCAAACAGGAATATTTTGACTTTATGATAACATCTTCAATTGTTGAATCAAAAAAAATAGACTTACTGACTATGGGAAGGCCCGAGGGCCCTGGCTGTTACTGCTATGTGAACAGTATCTTAAGAAGGTGTATTGACAGATTATCAGATAAATATAAATATATTGTAATAGACTGTGAAGCTGGGCTTGAACATTTAAGCAGAAGAACAACGATTAATATCGATTACTTTTTTATCATATCAAATATTTCTATTAAAGGGGTGAAAGTTGCCAATGAAATTCTAAACCTGATGGAAAATCTGAAAACAGTTGCCAAAAAGAAAATATTAATATTCAACAGGATTGAGAATGAAAAAGAAGAAAAGGTGATTGAAGAACTTTTAAAACATATCGACATAAACAAGTTTGATTATATAGGAAAAATACCTGAGGATAAAAGCGTTTTCAATTTAGAAATGAAAGAAGAATCCATAATCAATTTACCCGACGATTCCCTTATTTTTTTGTCTTTTGTTGATATTATAAATAAAATTTGATAAAATGAAAATTGCTATAACAGGAAAAGGTGGAGTTGGAAAAACTACACTTGCTTCGGGATTATCATTGGCTTTTGCTGAAGATAACAAGAATGTTTTAGCTATTGATGTTGACCCGGATTCCAATCTGGCAGCAACACTTGGCTTTCCGGAACAGAAGAAAATTATTCCTGTATCGCAGATGAAGGAATTGATTAACGAACGTGCAGGAATAGAAAGTGGATTTTTTAAGATGAATCCGAAAGTTGATGATATACCCGATAAATTTTGTGTTGAGCATCATGGTATTAAATTATTGGTTATGGGTAGAATAAAAAAAGCAGGGACAGGTTGTTATTGTCCCGAAAATGCTTTTATAAAAGCCCTGATAACCCATCTTTTAATTGGCAGAGACGATGTTTTAATCTTGGATATGGAAGCGGGAATAGAACATCTGGGAAGGGGAACTTCAGAAAATGTTGATGCCTTAATTGTTGTAGTAGAATCCAGCAAAAGGAGCATAGAGACAGCTTTCCGTATTAAAACGATGGCTGAAGATTTAAAGATAAAAAAGGTTTTTATTGTTGGAAATAAAATTCATAATAATGAAGAAATCGAATTTATAAAAAAAGAAATCAAAGGTCTTGAACTTTTGGGATTTATATGGTATAATTCCGAATTAATTGATAGGGTTGATAAAAAATGTGTTCATATTTACACGGAATTGAAAAATAAGTTGATTGAGAATATATCATGGGAGGAATAAGTAAATGAAATTTGGGGAACGGACTGCGGATGAAGCTTCTCAGCGGATTTTAAAAATAACAGAATCTGAAAACATTGAAACAGCATGGGACCGTCATGATTCCCAACAACCACAGTGTGGTTTTGGGCAGTTGGGAATTTGCTGTAGAATTTGCAGTCTCGGACCATGCAGAATAGACCCTTTCAGTGAAGGTGCACAGAAAGGTGTTTGTGGTGCAACGGCAGATACTATTGCTGCAAGGAATTTAATCAAAATGATAGCTGCAGGAGCTGCTGCACATTCAGACCATGGCAGAGGAATAACACATACCTTGTTTCTTATGGCTGAAGGAAAAGTAAAAGGATATGAAATTAAAGATGAAGTGAAATTGAAAAAGATTGCTAAAGAGTTTGGAGTAAAAACTGATGACATAAAAAAAGAAGAAATTGCAAAACAGGTAGCAGAAAAAATATTTTTAGAATTTGGAAAGCAGCATGGAGAATTAAACTTTATCCGCAGAGCACCTGAACGTCGCCAGGAAATCTGGCGCAAACTGGGTATTGTTCCAAGAGGAATCGATAGGGAAATTGTAGAGACAATGCACAGGACTAATATAGGTGTTGATAATGACCCGAAAAGTCTTATTATGCAAGGAATAAGAACAGCTCTCAGTGACGGTTGGGGCGGATCGATGATTGCTACTGAACTTTCAGATATATTGTTTGGAAGTCCGAAACCAATCCGTTCTGTTGTAAATCTGGGTGTTCTTAAAGAAGATGAAGTTAACATTATTGTTCATGGACATGAGCCAACATTGTCTGATGTTATAGTTGCAGCAACACATGACCCTGAATTAATTGAGTTAGCGAAATCTAATGGAGCAAAAGGTATTAATCTTGCTGGTATATGCTGTACTGCTAATGAAATACTTATGAGACATGGTATATCCATTGCTGGTAATTTCCTCCAGCAGGAACTTGCCATTGCAACAGGAGCAGTTGATTTAATGATTGTGGATGTACAGTGTATTATGCCAGGTATCGCTTCAATAGCAAAATGTTATCATACAAAAGTTATTTCTACTTCACCAAAAGCAAAATTTTCTGGTGTTGAGCATATTGAATTTAACGATGAAGAGGCATTATCTATAGCAAAAAAGATTTTAAAAATGGCTGTGGACAACTTCAAGAACCGAAAAAAGGAAAAAGTAACTATTCCTGATAATAAAATGGACATGGTGGCTGGTTTTACCTCTGAAAATATATTTACAATTCTTGGAGGTAGATACAGAGCCA
>CAZBIT010000252.1:0-4447 GCA_964491835.1 uncultured bacterium | reverse complement strand
CATTGGGTATTGACAGAAAATAAACCACTTTTTAGTTAGCGTTTATGTTCTTAATACTTATTATTTTCGTCTATATTAATTTATTAGAAATTGATTCCCACTTTCGTGGAAATGACAATTCGATTAGAACTCTATATTTTACAATATAGCATATATAAAATTTGTTACTACCCAAAAATTGAGATGGGATTTTTAATATAATAAATAAACAATATGTAGAGACGTTGCATGCAACGTCTCTACTCTATCGCAATTTTCAGGTTATTGAACAAACATTTTTAATTCTTTATATAAATGCAAGGAGGATATTATAATGGGTAACAGTGATAGGATGTTAGAAAAGGGATTAAATCGTCGTGAGTTTTTAATGGGGCTTGCTGCGGCAGGGACATTAGTCAGTATAAAGCCATCCGGTTTGACATCAGCTCAAGCGGAAAAAAGCGGGAAGGTTACTATATGTATTTTCTCAAAGCATTTGCAGTGGCTTGACTATGATGAAATGGCTGAAGCATCTGTAGAAGCCGGGTTTGATGGTGTTGAATTAGTGGTTCGACCGCAAGGACATGTTTTGCCGGAGCGGGTGGAAGAAGACCTTCCTAAAGCGGCAGAGGCAGTTAAAAAGGCAGGAACTAAAATTCTTGCGATGACCACCAGCATTTCAAACCCCAAGGACCCTGTCACGGAAAAGGTTCTGCGGACAGCATCGGGATTAGGGATAAACTATTACAGACTCGGATACTGGTATTATAATGAAAGGAAGAGTATTATTGACACATTAGAAGAAGCGAGAGTGGAAATACGCGGTCTAACAGAAATGAATAAAAAATATAAAATTTATGGTGGGAATCAAAATCATTCAGGGACCCGCTATCTCGGTGCTTCGGTATGGGATATCTGGGAACTTATTAAGGATTTAGACCCAAATTATATCGGTTTTCAGTATGATCCTCAGAATAATTTGGCTGAAGGATCCGGTGGTTCATGGATGACCGATGCCCGTCTTGCTTTATCGTATTCAAAAATGTTTGTTGTTAAGACACAAAAAGAATGGGGTAGTCCCGAATGGGAAAAAAGCACAAGAAGAAGCGGGAATAAATTGGAAATTCTCACACCGGGTGAATTAGACTGGTGTTTCAGGATATTAAAAAAGAACGGCTTTTCTGGGCCTATAACAGCCCATTATGAATTTCCAGGCTTGGGCGGGGCAGAAAACGGAGCAATGGAGCTGAAAGGAGTAACAAAAAAAGAGGTTCTTACCATTCTTAAAAGAAATTTAGATATACTTAAAGAGATGTTACAAAAAGCTGAACTGTTGTAAATATTATATTCAAAGTTCTAAGAATAAAATTGGGAAAAGAGATATGACAAAATTAATCCGTATAAAATCTGTCGATACAAACTTTGAAAGGGAGCAATTAATTAGGCCATTTGGTTTTAAGGGCATATATCAGAATGAGTTTTGGATAACTTCTGCACTTATTGAGAGTGATTCTAATATAAAGCACGTTGGAATGATGACACAGTGTTTGGCATGGTGCGATTTGGATGCATTTCTCGCACATACGGAAGCAGGTGGAAATCTATTAATATTTCAGACGCTTGAATACGCTTTGCAAAAAATTAAGGGGACTTCTTTTAGAAATCCACTTGAACTACAGGATGCTATCCTTAAAGATGTGCATCAGTATGGGGTCAAGATTACGGAAAAAAAGAATTTGAGAATGACTTTTACCTTAAGTTCATTGGTTGCGCTTGATAATGCGTTGTGGATGGTTTATGCTCAGGAAAATGGTTTTAAGAATTTTGATGAGATGATACCTGAAGAATTCCGACCTTATTTATCGTTCAGGCATAAAAATGTTGCTCACGTTCCATTAATGGCTTATAGCATACCTTTGAATGAAATAGAAGAGGCGGTGAATCAAGGGTATTTTTTTATGAAGATAAAGATAGGAAGACCAGGAACTCAAAAGGAGATGCTTGATGGTGACAAGGCAAGAATAGAAGCAATTCATAAACTTATCGGTCATAGAGAAACCCCACATACTATTAATGGGAAAATACCATACTACTTTGATGCTAATGGAAGATATGAAAAAAAGGAAACATTACAGAGATTATTAGACCATGCCAAAAAGATTGGAATGTTTGACCAGATTGCTATCGTTGAAGAGCCCTTTCCAGAAGAGGCGGATATATATGTTGGTGATTTAGGCGTGAGAATAGCGGCGGATGAAAGTGCACATACGGCTGAAGACGTAAGTAAGAGAATACAAATGGGATACGGTGCGATTGCCTTAAAGGCAGAAGCAAAAACGTTAAGTATGACGTTGAGAATGGCAAAAGTTGCTTATGAAAAAAACACCCCCTGTTTTTTGGCAGATTTGACCTGTACACCAATTCCTGTAGATTGGAATAAGAATGTTGCAGCACGACTTACTCCATTTCCAGGACTAAAAGAAATGGGATTATTAGAATCGAATGGTCATCAAAACTATGTTCGATGGAAAGAATTGGTCAGTTTTCATCCCTATCCAAATGGTTCCTGGATAGAATCCAAGAATGGAGTGTTTAATTTGGATAAAGATTTTTATGAAAAAAGTGGAGGAATACTTAAATCTTCTGAACATTATTTGAGTTTATTTGAGCATAAAGAACATTGATTTATATATTTAGACAATTCAATGTTTTTCATATGTCAATATATAAGATTCCCTTCTTTCATTGTTTTTTTGCCAGTGATTACTATATAATAATACGTAAAAATTCTTTTCGATTACAAATTAATTAATGTTATTTTATTGTAAGTTAAAAAGGAGTGAATTATGAAAAAAAACGTAGGCAAAACTGATAAAATAATCAGGATTATATTAGGATTAATCATCATTGTAATTGGGATTGTTTTCAAAAGTTGGTGGGGAATTATTGGCGCTATTCTTTTAATTACTGCATTTATAAACTGGTGTCCAGTATATTCAATATTTCATATTTGCACCAGTAAAGTAGAAGAGAAAAAAGTGGAAGAAGTAAAAACAGAAGAGAAAAAGGAATAAAAGAAGGAAGAACAGGAATTTTTTTAGAAGGACTTTTGTTTATACACTAAACAATATTGATTATTTTATATTAAATAGTTTGAAGTTGAGTTGAAAAACTCTAATGAGGGATTTTTTTATTTTTTAACTGTACTGACCAATAAGTAAGTTTTTGTAATTGATACATAAAATTTGAATAATCATCAGGGGAAATTGATTGCTTAATATTATTTTTAGATATTCAAGGAGAATAATTATTGAAAAAGTATATGTGCGTGGTTTGTGATTATATTTATGACCCAATAAATGGCGACCCTGAAAACGGAATTGAACCAGGAACTAAATTTGAGAACCTCCCTGATGATTGGGTATGTCCTGTTTGCGGAGTAGATAAAAGTCAGTTTGTGGAAATTGGATAATTGTATATTTTTTATAATATAGGAATAATGTTTGATGAAAATTTTTATTTTATTATAAAGGAAACGTAGAATGAATAGTCAAGAAAATGAAAGTGTAAAAGCGTTGAGAACAGCAATAGAGATAGAAGATAATGGTTTGTTAACATATTTACAGTTTGCCCGCCAATCGAAAAACGAAACGGGAAAAAATATGTTTATTCGACTTGCTATGGATGAACACAACCACCGCATAATTCTTGAAAAGCAGTTGTATGAATTATTGAGTAAAGGGAATTTGGAAGTTATAGAAATTCCAAAGTCCGAAATAGAAAAAATTTTACCTGCAATCAGAGAAAAACAGAAAAGAACAAAAGATAAAGCGGAATTAAATGAAGTTGACGCTTTGAATACAGCATTCGATTTGGAACGAAAGTCCGCACAGTATTATAGAGAAAATGCAGAAAAATCGGATGACAAAAATGCAAAATTATTATTTTCTCGCTTGGCTGAGTGGGAAGATTCTCATATTGACCTCATTCAGGCAGAGTTGGATTTTATTGATCAAACAGGATTATGGTTTGGAATTCCTGAATTCTATATGGATGGTAAATACTAATATTGGTAAAATTTTATTTTTATTATTTTTGTATAATTTATAGATGTTAAATTTCTCATAGAATTAATAATGGTAATAAGAATAAGGTTTTGCAAAAAGACATAGGAGATAAGTGTATGGTTGAAACTCTTGATTCAGGAAAAATAAGGAAAGATGCTTTAAAAGAATTGATAAAAAGAATTCACAACGGTGAGAATCCTGAGGAAGTAAAAAGGGATTTTAAAGAGATATTAAAAGGAGTGACACCGCAAGAGGTGGCACAAACGGAAGAAGAACTTATAAAAGAAGGTCTTCCAAGAGAGGAAATTCAAAATCTTTGCGAGGTTCATCTTGCAGTATTTAAAGAATCCCTCGAAAAAGAAAGGGGTTTGGCTCCAAACGGACATCCAATTTATACCCTT